>JAQBPH010000489.1:0-5396 GCA_028287625.1 Chloroflexota bacterium
TGTGGCGCTCGGCTCACCACGACGTCACGCCCGGCCGCACCCCTCAGGGCGGCCGACACCAGCTCGCGCAGCCGGGCGAGGCTGATCGCCTCCTGCTGCTCCAGCTCCGCAACCACGTTCCACACCATGAAGCCGATGAGGAGGCCGACCCAGGAGCGCAGCCGGACCTGGCGGCGGTCGCCCTCGGGAGGGGCGCTGCCGCCCCTGGGGCTCATGCCGCCGCCTCCACACCGGCGGCCAGCTGCCGGGTGCCGTGTCACGCGCTCTCCTCCATGTGGGTTGACGGCCCTCTACCCTCGCCGGCCCCGGTGTGAACCGGGTTCGCGGGTTCGCCTACTCGTCGTTCAGTGCGAGCTCGCGCCGCCAGGGCGCCAGTGCGTCGAAGGTGCGGTCCTGCAGCGACCACAGCAGGTCCATCAGGTGGTCGATCCGGCGGGGCACCGCCGGCACCGGAGCGGGCGGCCTGGCGGGGTCGCCGGTGGCGCACTCGAGCACCGGCAGGGCCTCGACGAAGACCTCGCGGGCATGGGCGGCGAGCTCGTCGTTCACCTCGTGCAGCTGCCGTAGGTGGGCCTCCTCGCAGGCGCGGATGGCCTCGTCGAGGCGATCCACCACCGAGCGGAGCTGCCGGCGCGGCTCCAGCCGCTCCCAGCCTGTCTGCACCCGGGCCTCGAGGTCGATGGTGGCCTGTCGGAGCCGCCCCTCTGCAGCTCTCTCGAATGGCGGGCAGGCCTCCGCCACACGGCTGGTGCTCCACATCGGGGCGGCCCTCCGCGCCTAGGTGTGGAAGCGACGGTGGATCTGGTGCAGCCGCCAGGCCTGGGCGATCTCCGTGAAGGCCAGGATCAGCGCCCAGACAGCGACCAGGGCGGCGAGGAAGACCAGGGTGATGCCCGGGTAGGCGAGGGCGATGACCCCGAAGATCAGCGCCGCCACACCCCGAATCAGGTGCAGCCACCAGTAGCGCGACGCCTCGGCGACGATGCCGATGACCGGATCGGACAGCATGGGGAGTCCTCCAGGAGCCAGACGGTGGCACGCTCCGCGGCGCTGTCCGCCGCGGCCGGCCCTGGTCCGCTGCTACCCGCCCGCCGCGTCCCGCGAAACCGAGCCGCCGGGAGGCCGCCGCACCGTCCCGGCTCCATGTGAACCCGGTTCACCCGCGGCTACCCTGCGCAGATGGGAGACGGAGACGAGGAGCGCGAGACCCTGCGCCGGATCATCCGGCCGCTTCGGGTCAGGCCGGGCAGGAAGGTGTGGGTGCCGGACGACTTCGACCCTCGCGACACCGGCGGCCTCTCCGGCAGGGAGGAGGCGGAGCCCCACCTGCAGCAGGGTCTCGAGCTGCTCGCCCGGTACCAGGACCGGCTCTCGGCGCAGGCCACCCACGGGGTCCTGCTCGTCCTCCAGGCGCTCGACGCCGCCGGGAAGGACGGCACCATCAAGCACGTCATGAGCGGGCTCAACCCCAGCTTCGTGCGGGTGAGCAGCTTCAAGGTGCCGTCCACCGAGGAGCTCATGCACACCTACCTGTGGCGCTACTCCAACCGCCTCCCCGACCGCGGCTGCACCGGCATCTTCAACCGCTCGCACTACGAGGAGGTGCTGGTGGTGCGGGTGCACCCCGAGCTCCTGCAGCGGCAGCGGCTGCCCGTCGACCTCATGGGCCCGGACATCTGGGAGCGCCGCTTCCGCGAGATCAACGACTGGGAGCGCCACCTGACCGACAACGGCATCCGGCTGGTCAAGGTCTTCCTCAACATCTCCAGGGAGGAGCAGCGGCGGCGCTTCCTCGAGCGGATCGACGACCCGCGCAAGAACTGGAAGTTCTCGGCCGCCGACGTGCGCGAGCGGCGGTGGTGGGACGACTACATGCGCGCCTACTCGGACGCGCTCAGCCACACCAGCACCCGCTGGGCGCCCTGGCACGTCGTGCCCGCCGACCACAAGTGGTTCACCCGCCTGTGCGTCGCCGCGCTGATGGTCGACACCCTGGTGGACATCGACCCGCGGTACCCGCAGCCCAGCGAGGAGGAGCGGCGGGCGCTCGCCGAGGCCAGGGCCGAGCTGGAGGCCGAGGCCGGCTGAGCCGGGTTTCGGGCCCGCGACGTCCCGGGTAGGAGGCACTCCGTCCGAGAGCGGACCGAGGTGGCTGACGGCGCGGTGACGGCGGAGGTGTTCCCATGATCCTGACCCGACATCTGCGGGAGGCCCCCGTCGAACAGACGGAGGGCCCCCGCAAGCTGCTCGAGACCCGCCGCCAGGCGCGGGTGTACGTCATCGAGATGGCGGTGCCGGGCTACCGCGAGGAGGTGGTCCGCGTGCACCGCGGGCGCCGCGTCTTCCTGCTGATGCGCCAGGTCGAGCTGCCTCTCGGTGATCCTCGGTGAGGAGCGACGTGGAGCGACCCGCGGTGAAGAGCGACCTCGAGCTCAAGGCCGACGTCGAACGCGAGCTCGAATGGGAGCCGAGCGTCAACGCCGCGGCGATCGGTGTCGCGGTCAAGGACGGGGTGGTCACGCTCACCGGCGAGGTCTCCTCGTACGTGGAGAAGTGGCAGGCGGTGAAGGCCGCCGAGCGGGTGCAGGGGGTGCGCGCGGTCGCCGACGAGATCGTCGTGAGGCTGCCCGACGACCACACCCGCACCGACGCCGACATCGCGCGGGCGGCCGCGATGGCGCTGGAGTGGGACACGAACGTGCCCGACACCGTGACCGTGACCGTGGAGAACGGCTACGTCACCCTCCACGGCGAGGTGGAGTGGGAGTTCCAGCGCCAGGCGGCGGAGCGCGCGGTGCGCTCGCTGATGGGGGTCAAGGGGATCAACAACCTGATCACCCTGAAGCCGAGGGTCTCGACCACCGAGGTGAAGGCGAAGATCCTCGCCGCCCTCAGCCGCCAGGCCGCGCTCGACGCCCGCCACATCGAGGTCGAGACCCACGACGGTACGGTGGTGCTGAAGGGACACGCGCACTCGCGCTACGAGGCGGAGGCGGCGGCCCGCGCGGCCTGGGCGACGCCCGGCGTCCGAAAGGTCGAGAACAGGATCGAGGTCGTGCCGTGACCCCGACATGACCTGCCGTCGTCTCACGCCGCCCCGCCGAGGGTGAGATGGTCCGCCTCGGCATCCGCAGGCGCACCTCCGCCGACGCCGACGGCGAGCGGCGGGCCCGCGCCGTGCACCTGTCCGACACGCAGCGCACCGAGACCTTCAGCGACGGCGTGTTCGCCATCGCCATCACCCTGCTGGTCCTCGGCCTGGTGCCGCCGCACACTCCCGCGGGCGGTCTGCTCGACGGGCTGATCGGGCTCTGGCCCGCCTATGTCGCCTACGTCACCTCGTTCACGTTCATCGGGGTGATCTGGTTCAACCACCACCAGGCCTTCACCTGCGTCCGCTTCGTCGACCGGGGTCTCCACGCCGCCAACCTGGCCATCCTCTTCACCACCGCGGTGCTCCCCTTCCCGACGGTGGTGCTGGCGTCGACGGTGCACGCCGGCAACCTCGCCGACGCTCGCACGGCGATCACCTTCTACGCGCTGGTCAGCTCGGCGATGTGCCTGAGCTGGATCGGGTTCTTCTGGCACCTGCAGCGTCACGACCACCTGGTCGCGGAGGAGGTGAACTGCGCCTACTTCGGATACGAGACGCTGCGCTACGGGGTCGCCGTCACCCTGTACCTCGTCGCTGTGGTGGCCGGCTGGCTGATCACCCCGGTGGTCGCGCTGGCCATCTTCACCGTGATCCCGCCGCTGGCATGGGTGACCACCGAGGACCTGCGCGGTGTGCCCGCCCATCCCCGGCCACTGCTGCGGCGCTGAGCCCTGGCGCCCGCACTGCCGGCGCCGCGCCCTCGGTATGGCTACCGGACCCGGGGCCCGGGCGGGCCCACGTACAGCCGCGCCCGGTCGCTGGCGAGCAGGTCGTCGCCGCTCTGCACGAAGCCGGTCACCCACCCCTCCTCCCACCAGGCCACCAGCTGGCCGGTCATGTCCGACCAGCGGTCGGCGGAGAGCGCGGACACCACCAGCACGTCTCCGTCCCAGCGGTCCGGCTCACCCGCCGCGAGCTCGCCGGCGTGGTCTGCAAAGCGGCCCTCGCCGGCGTCGGCCACCACGTAGACATAGGGGCTGCCGGAGCGGTGGAGGATCAGCTCGCCACGGTGGTCCTCGTAGAGCGAGACCCGTGCGGGCGCCATCGCCAATCCTCCTCACATGGCGGTAGGAACGAGCGTTCGCGCCCGCCGGCCAGCATATCAGGTGTCGATGTCGGCCTTCACCCGAGCCGCAGCACTGTCCACCCGGCGCAGTCGCTGTCGCAGCAGGCGGGAGCGCAATGCGACGCGGCGAGCCGGGAGCGGCGCACCGGCTGCGCGGAGGCTGCGCCTCGCGCACCGCAGCGGACATCGCCGCGCGTCGCCGGCTTCCGCGTTCCCCGACACTGTGGCCAGAACCGGCGGTGCGGAGGCCGGTCGGCGGGACCCTCCATTGTCGAAACCGGTGGGTGCTTCGCAGTCCAGGTGCGTCCCGCGCGCACGGCGGTGAACATCGATCGCCCGTCGAGTCGAGGTTCCAGGCCCATCGCCGCGGGACAATCCTGTGTGCGACTCGGCTCGGTGGCTCCGGCCGTCGGAGGCCCCCCTGAACGCCCACACCGTCTACAGGTCTGTTTGTGACCCACAATTGGTACGTAACGCGGTGGTTGAAATGCAGGTGCCCTTGGCGTCAACGTGTGAGTCGATGCGTTCGGTCCGTACGTAGCGACTCTGGGAGGGAGTTCCAATGACGGGTGGACACGACTTCCTCACCATCGGGGAGGCGTCGGCGCTCTGCGGGCTGTCGCGCTCCGCGCTGCGCCGGGCGGTGGCCCGCGGGCATCTTGCGGCGTGGCACACGCCCGGCAACCACCTGCGGGTGGGCCGGCAGGACTTCGCCGACTTCCTCCGCAGCCTCGGAGCGGTCGAGCTCGCCGGGCGCGCCGAGGAGCGGCTGCAGACCCGGACGACGCCGTAGGGACCCCGGTCTCGGGAGCCCCCGGTCACCGCGCCTCCTGCGGAAGGCGCAGGGCGAGCACCGGGCAGGCGGCCACCGCTCGGCGGGCGTGCCCGACCAGGTGCGGCGGCACCGGTCCGGGCCGGACCGCGGGGTAGCCCCAGTCGTCCAGCCGGATCAGCTCGGGGAGCAGCTCGGCGCAGAGCCCGTGGCCGTCACAGCGGATGCGGTCCACCCGCAGCGTGGGACCCTCCATCAGGCCGCCTCCCGTGCGCCGATTGCGCCGGCGGAGCAGGTGCCCCGCCGGTGGTGCTGGATGAACTCCTCCTCGAAGACCCGCAGCGCGGAGAGCAGGAGGCCGGACGCCCCGTCGGGGTGGTGACAGGCGCCGCGGCCGCGCAGCT
>JAQBPH010000519.1:0-7809 GCA_028287625.1 Chloroflexota bacterium
CGGCCGTGATCGGGCACTCCTTCGGCGGCCTGCTCACGCAGATCCTCGCCGGACGCGGCCTCTCGGCGGCATCGGTCGCGATCGACCCCGCGCCCTTCCGCGGGGTGCTGCCGCTGCCGATCTCAGCGCTTCGTCCAGTGACCCCGGAGGGCCGCATCGGTGAGTGACCGGGTCGAACAGGTCGCCCTGGCGCGCGCGGTCGCGATGGGCGTTGCGGACGTGCCCGGTGCCGATGCCTACATTCCGACCCTGTCGGCGTCCACGCTCTCCGAGCTGGGCGGGTTCGGTCACGAGCGCGTGGTCGCACAGGGCGAGGTCCTGTACCACGCCGGCGACGAGTCCCACGACTTCTTCGTGGTCCTGGAGGGTGTGGTCGAGGTCGTTCGCCTGGACGTCGAGGGCGAGGCCGTCATCGCAACCCACGTCGCCGGCCGGTTCCTGGGTGAGCTGACCCTCCTGACCGGACAGCGGCCCTACCTGACCGCCCGGGTCACCCAGCCGGGCAGGGTGCTGGTGATCGAGGCGGCGGCGTTCCGGCGTCTCATGAGCACCAAGCCGGACATCGCCGACGTCATCTTCCGCGCCCTCGCCGCCCGCCGGGAGTCGCTGCGCGAGGGAGAGGCGGCGCTCGCCGTGCGCATCATCGGCCATCGGTACTCACCCGAGGCGATGGCACTGAGGCGATTCGCGATGCGGACTCGCCTGCCGCACACATGGACGGACCTCGACGCCGCGGAGGACGCCGACGCCCTGCTGGGTGGCCTGGAGCTGCGCACCGACGACCTGCCCGTGGTCCTCACACCGACTGCGGTCCTTCGCCGTGCGACGCCGGGGGAGCTCGCCGACCACCTCGGGCTCACCTATCACGCCATCCCGGGTCGCGTCTTCGACCTGGTGGTGGTGGGCACCGGTCCCGCCGGCCTGGGGGCCGCGGTGTACGGAGCCTCGGAGGGCCTCGACACACTGTCGATCGATGCCGTGGGCGTGGGCGGCCAGGCCGGTGCCAGCTCGCGCATCGAGAACTACGTCGGCTTTCCCAACGGCATCTCCGGGGAAGACCTCACCGCCGGGGCGGCCATCCAGGCTCAGCGTCTGGGCGCGTGGCTGACCAGCCCGTGCGAGGCATGCACCCTGCGCGTCGAGGACGGGCACCTCGTGCTCGTCCTCTCCGACAGCTGCGAGATTCAGTGCCGGTCGGTGATCGTGGCGACGGGCGCCCGCTACCGACGCCTGGCGGTCGACGACCTCGACCGTTTCGAGGGAGCGGGCGTGTACTACGCGGCCACGGACCTCGAGGCACGCCTCTGCAGCGGGTCGGAGGTGATCGTCGTCGGTGGCGGCAACTCGGCAGGTCAGGCGGCGATCTACCTCGCCCAGCAGGGCAGCCGGGTGTCGATCGCCATCCGGCGCGATGATCTGACCCGGAGCATGTCGCAGTACCTGATCGGGCGGATCGAAGCCGACCCTCGCATCGAGCTGCTCACCTGCACCGAGGTTCGAGCCCTGTCCGGTGAGCGGCACCTTCACCACGTGACGCTGGAGCAGACCCGGACGGGTGAGCGCCGAACCGTCCCGTGCGCCGGGTTGTTCTGCTTCATCGGCGCCGAGGCCGCCACATCGTGGTTGGGTGACACCGTGGCACTCGATCGCTCCGGGTTCATCCTCACCGACCGCTCCCTCCCCTCCTCGGCGAACGGCGGACCGCCGCCCGCATCCCGCGAGCCCCTGCCCCTCGAGACATCGGTGCCGGGCGTCTTCGCGGTGGGTGACGTCCGTCACGGCTCACTCAAGAGGGTCGCGGCCGCGGTGGGCGAGGGGTCGAGTGCGGTGGGATCGGTCCACCAGCACCTCGCATCGACCACCCTGACCATGCCCGCGCCGCGGAGGTAGGTCCCGCGCACCTCGGACCAGGACAGGGAGAGGAGAGATCCATGTCCGACCCCACGGCGACCAGCCCCATGCCCGCCAGCCCATCCGTCGCCAGGCTCAAGGTCGAGACGCGACAGTTCAGCGCATGGTTCGGCACCGCCCAGGTGCTCCGCGACATCAATCTCGCGGCACCGGCGCAGGCGGTCACGGCGCTCATGGGACCCAGCGGCTCCGGGAAGAGCACCCTGATCCGATGCATCAATCGCCTGAACGACGAGGTCCCGGGATTCCGCTCCGTCGGATCGATCCTCGTGGACGGACAGGAGGTGACCTCGCCGAGCGTGAACCCCGCGACGCTCCGCCGGCAGGTCGGCATGCTCTTCCAGCGGCCCAACGTGTTCCCCATGTCGATCGCCGAGAACATCCTGTACGGGCTGCGCCTCTGCGGTCACATCGACCGGGGGGAGGGGATGGCGATCGTGGAGCGCACCCTGCGCGAGGTCGGGCTCTGGTCCGAGGTGAGCCGGCGCCTCGACCAGTCCGCGCTCTCGCTCTCCGGAGGTCAGCAGCAACGGCTGTGCCTGGCACGGGCGCTCGCGGTCGACCCGGACGTCATCCTCATGGACGAGCCGACGTCCGCGCTGGATCCCAGGTCCACGGCGCTGCTGGAGAGGCTGATCCGACGCCTGGTCCCGGAACGCACCATCATCATCGTCACCCACAACATGCAGCAGGCGCGGCGGGTGAGCGACTTCGCCGCCTTCCTGATGGCAGACGACGACGGCGTCGGTGAGCTGATCGAGCAGGGCCCGGCAGCGCAGCTGTTCTCGCAGCCCCGGGACCAGCGCACCGCCGACTTCGTCCAGGGCACCCTCGGGTAGGTCCGCCCGGTGCACCGCGCCGCCGGCCGTTCTCCGGGCACGACACCGCACGAGGGGGACCGCGTCGAGCTCTATCCGCCCGCGTCGGGAGGGTGGGCTCGACGTCGGATCAGTGCTTCACGCATCGCCTCGCCGACCGGGGGGGCGATTCAGACCACCGGCGGGACGCTCCGGCGCGCACGGAGGAGATTGGCTGGATCGTAGGTGGCCTTCAGTGCGACCAGCCGGTCGTAGTTCGCTCCAAATGCCTCCCGCACGCGGGGGTCTCCCTCGCCGAGATTGTTCACATAGACCGCGGGCTCGAGGAACGGTGTCATCGCCTCGAAGAATCGGCGGGTCCAGTCGATGTTGCGTGATGATTCGGCTGGATCGGGCCATTGGGACAGGATGAGGAAGTCATGGTGGTCGTCCCGATGCGGGAAGGCGGTGGCGTCCTTCGGCACCCGGGCGGCGGCCCCGTGCAGGTGCTGCAGGCCGACGCCGGAGTTGGACGAGGGCATCTGCTCCACGAACGTGATCATGACCTCGATCGCATCGTCGCCCAGGTGCTTCAGGAAGCTGCTCTTCCAATAGTGCTGCTGATCGGGCGGAAACCCCGTGTCGCCCCGGTGCTGCAGCGCCTCGTACTCCATCGGCCCGATATCGTCCTCGATCACCGGGGCGATCCGGCGGAGAGGCCGCAGCGCGGTCTCCGCGGCCTCGGGGGTGCCGCAGTGGCAGACACCGACCGCCAGCGTGGGCCGACCATCCGGGCCCCTGAAGAGCGAGCCATGGGTGGACAGCTCAGGGGGACACGCGCTCGCAAACTCGTGGTACGACCGCAGTGCATCCCGGGTCCGTGTCGGTGTGTAGACGACACTCCCGGCCACCACCATCCGTACGGGATGGAGTTGGTATCTGAACGAGGTGACCACGCCAAAGCTGCCGCCGCCGCCCCGAAGGGCCCAGAACAGGTCCTCGTGCCGGTCGGCGGACGCGGTCAACAGCTCCCCCGCGGCGGTGACGACATCGGCCGAGATCACGTTGTCACACGCCAGGGCGTGCTTGCCGTTCAGCCAGCCGAGTCCACCGCCGAGGGTCAGACCGGCAATGCCGGTCATGGAGATGACGCCCATGGTGGTGGCCAACCCGAAGGCCTGCGTCTCGTGATCGAACTCGGCGAGGGTGAGGCCCGCCTGCGCGTCCGCCATCCGGCGTCCCGGGTCGACCCTGATGCCCTTCATCGGCGAGAGATCGAGCATCACGCCGCCATCGCTCACGGCCCAGCCGGCGACGCCATGACCTCCCGACCGAACCGAGAGGGTGAGATCGTTCGTCCGAGCGAGGTCGACACCCCTGATGACATCTGAAACACCAGCACACCGGACGATGATCGCGGGACGTCTGTCGATCATGCCGTTGAACACCGCCCGCGCACGGTCGTAGGCTCCATCGCCTGGAAGGAGCACCTCCCCCCGGATGCATGCCCTGAACGCGCGCATGGTCGCGTCATCGATGACAGCGCCTGCCTCGGGGAGATCGTTCGTTCCCAGCATGGCCCCTCCTGCGGCCGCTCTGGGCGGTTCATCGGCCCAGGTACGTGCTCGGAGGGTAACCTCTGGCCGCCGCACGCGCCCGCACGCCGACCGCGGCGTTCGCCGGGGCAGCGCCCGGCTGAGTCTCGACCGCAGCCTCGATCACCACCAGGTGTCCGCGCCGAGGTGGAGGAGCGGCCGGAGCTGACGAACCGCACGCTCGACGAGAGCGCGATCGACGCCGTGCGCCATGGCGGTGACCCGCAGAGGCCGCTGCACGCGCGCCCGGGGCGCAAGGAGGCTGACGAGGGCTGCGGCGAGCACCGGGGGCTGATGCTCATCGGCGACGGTGCCGAGGCGCAAGGCGGCCGCCAGGCAGCGCAGGACGACGGGCAGGCCCACCACCGGAAGCTCGACGTTCCACAGAGCTCGCGCGAGGCCGCTGGCGG
The DNA here is from genome assembly GCA_028287625.1 of Chloroflexota bacterium. Lineage (GTDB taxonomy): Bacteria > Chloroflexota > Dormibacteria > Aeolococcales > Aeolococcaceae > CF-96. The sequence goes on from JAQBPH010000519.1 coordinate 4,714, forward strand.
AGTCGGGCAGCCGGAGCGCCGCCCCCCGATACAGACGGCTGACGGTCGGAGGCGTCAGGTCACGGGGTGAGGGCAGCTCCGCGCCGAGGGCGTCGGCGAAGGGAAGCAGCTCCACGGCCACGAGGCGATCGCCCTCGCTCCTCCAGTGGATGGTGAACAGGTGCTCGCGCCCCTCGCACTGCACCGCGCCCGTCGTCACCAGCTCGCCCCCGACCCGGGGCGCCACAGCGCGGAAGCTGATCCCTGTCAGGAGCGCGGAGGATGAGATGCCGGCGAGGAGTCGAGGACCGAGCGGGCCGAGCAGGTCGAACAGGACGCGCAGCGGCGACCCCGCGAGCACGCGGCGTCCGCGCGGCGCCTGGCGGTCGGCGACGGCCTGCCAGAACGCGGTCGTCAACCTCTCACTCTCCCGGAGGAGCCGCCGGTCCTGACGAAGCCACGCGGCGCGTCGAGCCTCGGCGGCGCGATCCGTCTCAGGCGCCGCACCGGCCCGGGGCGGCACGGACCTGCGGCGGGTGGGGGCGACGCACGCCGCCGCCTCCGGTGCCCCGGAACCCGCCGGCGCCGGGGCGGGTCCGCTCGTGGAGGGTCGGCTGACCGGTGGCGCGGCCTCCACCACCGGCTGCTCGGTGGCCGGGCCGGGCATCGCCGAGCTCGGCGGCGAGACGTGACCGGGCCGCGGCGCACAGCTGCGGCAGGCGAGCCGCTCGCGACCGGCGACCAGCGGGGCGAGCCCGCCGCAGCTCGGGCAGGCAACCGGGAGGAACTCCCCCTCGGTGAGAAGCCAGGTCAGCGCCAGTGGCCAGGTGCGCTCGCCGCGGCGGACCCGGACGGTGACCCGCGCCGCCGGAGCCAGCACGAGGTGCAGGCGATAGGGGCGCCATGTGTGCCGCGGAGTGAACATCGCCCCGATCTCATCCAGACGCCGCGCCCGCTCGGCCCGCGTCGCCACCGCCTGCGCCTCGAGAACGCGCCGCCGGTCGTCCGCCGCCGCGACGGCTCGCTCGTCGAGGGATCTCAGGGCCGCCTGGTAGTAGGTCTCCGCCTCGGCAAGCGCGTCCTCACGAGCCCTGTGCGCCTGCGCGGCGAGCTGGAGGCCGCGCGCGGTGGCCCGCGACTCGATGACGTCGTGAACGCGGGTCAGCGCCCGGCGGAGGTCGAGAGGCAGGGTGTGCCGTGACGGCTGCCGTGCCTCGGATGGCAGCGCCTCCAGACGGCGCCCGAGGTCGTCGGCGAGCAGGAGGCCCGAGTGGGCGTCGACGCAGACCTCCTCCCTCTCCTGGAAGCGGTCGTCGAGCGTGAGGGTGAGCAGGGCGCCGACCCGGAGGACCGGGAGGTACACGGCTTCGGGTGGACCGTCGGGGTCGAGGCGGCCATGGTCCACCGGGATGCGCTCACGGGCGCGTGCGACGAACCAGCCGGCATCGGGCAGCCTCCCATCGGGCCAGGTGACGTGGTGGCGCGCGACGTCTCCCTCGTCGAGAACAGCCGCGGCAGCCCGGTCGACCACCGGATGGCCGGCGACCAGGAGCACGGCTCCGTCCTCGAGGGCGGCCTCGGGATCACCGGTCACCGACACCTCCTCGGGGAGCGCGAAGTCCTGCCGAACCGCCTCCGGGAGCAGAACCAGGGCGGTGCCCGCGTCCAGCTCCACGGCCGCTCCCCTGCGTTCCACGTGGCGGAGCCAGAACGCGAGCTCGGGGGTGCTGGTCACGCGGTTCCATCCTCGGCCACCAGCACGTCGCTGCGGCCTCGCGCGGCGAGGTATCCGCTGCGGGCTCGGACGAGGTCCTCGGCGAACTCCCTCAGACGCCCCTCCAGCTCCTCGTCGGTACGGCTCTCGAGATGGGCGCGGAAGACGAACGACTCCACGTCGAGGTCGTCGGCGACCCGGCCGAGGATCATGTCCAGCTCGCCGACGACGAGCTCGAAGAGGTTGAGCTTGGACTCCAGGACCCGGAGGATGCGCTCCTCGATGGTCCCGCGGGTGACGAGATTGGTGATCAGCACCTCGCGGTGCTGTCCGATGCGGTGGATGCGTCCCACCCGCTGCTCGATCTGCATCGGATTCCACGGAAGGTCGAAGTTGACCATCACCCTGGAGACCTGGAGATTCCGTCCCTCTCCGGCTGCCTCGGTGGAGAGCAGGATCGGCACATCCGCGTGAAAGCGACGGATCACCGCGTCCTTCTCCTGGCGGCGAAGCCCGCCGTGGTACGCGACCGCTGACAGTCCGGCCTCCGCGGTGAGCCGCTCCAGCAGGGCCAGGGTCTCGCGGAAGGCGGTGAACAGGATCACCCTCTCGCCGCCCCCGCACAGCCGGGTCAGCAGCGCGAGGGCGGTGCGCGCCTTCGCTGTGGCGGTGACCGCAGCGGCACGGCCGGCGAGGTCGTGCCAGCCCATGCGGGCCAGGGTGGGAGCCAGCGCCGCCGGTGAGGATCCGGCCAGGCGCTGCACGGCCGTCAGGGCCAGGAGCCGCCCGGCCTCGGCGCGCCGCCCCTCCTCCCGGACCCGCGCGGAGACCTCGTCGTAGAGCGCGGCCTCGTCGTGCTCCGGAGCCACCGCGACCGTCTCCGCGACGCGCGGGGGCAGCATCGCCGCCACCTGGCTCCGGCGGTGCCGGACCATCACCTCGCGCACGCGGTCACGAAGCCCGGCCACGTCACGCACCCCGCCGCCCGCCGTGGCGGCATGCCGGTCGCGGAACTCGCGGGCCGTCCCCAACAGGCCGGGGCGGACAAGGGTGACGAGCTGATGGAGGTCGTCGAGGCGGTTCTCCACGGGCGTCGCGGTGAGCAGGACCAGGTAGCGGCTGCGCAGCTCGCGCACCAGGCGGCCGGAGGCGCTCGTGGCCCGCCGCACACGGTGCGCCTCGTCGACGATGACCAGATCCCAGGGGTGCTCGACCAGCTCCTCGCGCAGCCCTCCCCGCCGGGCGGCGGCGAGCGAGGCGACGAGGACCGGCGTCTCCGCGCGGTCCCTCCCCGCTCCCCGCCTGCGGTCACCCGCCAGGACGGCCGGCAGTCCGAACTTCTGGGTCAGCTCCTCCTGCCACTGGCCGACCAGTCCCGGGGGCGCGAGCACGAGAGCGCGCCG
>JAQBPH010000545.1:0-9500 GCA_028287625.1 Chloroflexota bacterium
TCGCCGGGGCACTGGCTGCGGAGCTCGCGGAGCACGGTGAGCCCACCGACGCCGGAATCGAAGACGCCGATCGGACGGACGTCGCTCATCTCGGGCGAGGATAGCAGGGCCTCCGCCCCGCGCCACCGGGGCACCGAGCTCAGCGAGGGGCGAGGAGCAGCCCCATGAGCACGAGATCGCGCTCCTCGCCGCCGGCGCGCAGGTGGTTCCGCAGCCTCCCCTCCTCCACGAAGCCCACCGAGCGGTAGAGGGCGACCGCGCGGCGGTTCTCGGGGAAGACGCCCAGGGTGAGCTTGGCGAGGCGCACGGCGCGGGCCCAGTCGACGGCGGTCTCGACCAGCGCCCGGCCCAGACCCTGCTCGCGATGCTCCTGGGCCACGGTGATCGAGAGGTCGCCACGGTGGTTCTCGTAGCGGCCCTGCTGGCGGTGGACGGCGAGCTGGCCGGCCACCCGTCCCTCCACCTCGACGACCAGGGAGAGCCCGCCGTGACTGATCAGCCCGGCGAGCCCCAGGCTCTCCTCGAGCACGGTGCGCTCGCCGGGCTCGGCGGCGACCCAGGTGCCCTCGGCGGCGACCGCATCGCGCAGCGCCACCAGCGCGGGGGCGTCGCCGGCCGCGGCGGGGCGGATCTCGAAGGGCCGCCCCGAGCGGGTGCGCCCGGTGCGGCGCAGCAGCGGCGCTGCCCGGGTCATCCCGCGATCGCACCGGAGGTGGCCGGACCCACGGCGAGGTCGCGGGCGAGCCGCTCGTGGATGCGGGAGGTGAGCCCCCGGGCGGTCATCACGGTGACGTGGCCGTGACCGTAGGCCCAGCACTGGGCGCCCCACGCCGCCGCCAGCTCGCGCACCGGCGCGTCGCCGACGATGAGGTCGTGCTCGGCGGCGACCAGGGTGATGCGCTCGCCGGGGGTGCGCGGGGTGAGCAGCCGGGGGATCACCGGCGCCATCGCCAGATCGAGGGCAGCCCGGGCCGCGACCGCGTCGCTGCCCCAGGGCCCTCCCCCACCGGCGACGACGCCGAGCTCGCGGCGCAGCCGCACCGGCGAGCGCTCCAGGGTGAGCTCGGCGAGGTCGCAGGGCGGGGTCACGGCCACCAGCGAGTCGAGGCCGGCATGCGCGGCGAGCAGGCAGCCGACCAGGCCGCCGAGGCTGAACCCCAGCACACCCACCGCCGGCGAGACCTCCCGGCGAAGCCAGGCGACCACCGCGGCCGCGTCCTCGGCGGCCTGGCGGAGCACCGCGCAGGTGTGCGCGGGGTCGCTGCCGAAGAAGCCGTAGCCGGCGCCGCGCCCGGGGATGCGCCGGTGCAGGTGGAAGGGCAGGTCGATGCGCGCCGCGCTCAGCCCCCGGCGGAGCAGCAGGCGCATGTGATGGTCCTCGTAGATCGGGCTCGGCGCGGCGTACCCGTGGAGCAGCAGCACCACCGGGGCGCCCGGGTCGGGGTGGAGGGCCACCCGGCCGCTGAAGCTGCGGCTGCCGGGATGGTCGCCGGGGCCGCTGCTGGCACCGCTGATGTCGACGAGCCGGGCGGTGCCCCATCCCTTGCGCTCCGCCATCGGCCGGCCGGTCACCGGCACGGGATCGAGCATCCGGCTGGCCGCCCAGAACGCCTCGACCCCGTCGTGCGCGGCAGGCGCGACCGGACCGGCGTGCACCGCGATCAGTCCGAGCCGCCAGCGCACCGCGTGGTCGACGGTGCGGGAGAGTCGTCCCACCGGCCCGACCCGATTCACTCTTCTCCTCTGGGCGCTGACGCGCCCGATGGTGGAGAACCGTCTCCCTCGTCGACCCCAGCCCGCGCCAGCCAGCGTACCCCCTGGGGCCGCGGCGGGGCCCTCGGGTGGGTCAGCTGTGGCCGGTTCCCCGGGGCCGTCGCTGCGGGAGCGGGCGGTAGAAGTCGTAGCGGCAGACGCTGCACACCAGGAACGCCCGAGGCACCGCGGATCGGCAGACCGGGCAGCTCTGCTTGCGGGGATTGCTGGCCACCCAGATCACCGCCAGCACGCCGTTCCCGAGGAAGAAGGCCGGGCCGCCCCCGGGGGCGCCGGCAACAATCGAGACCGCCAGCAGCGTGTTGAAGGCCACCACCAGCCAGGTCATGGGTCGCATATTCGGGAGCATCCGCTCCGTCCCTCCTTGGTCATCGGGCTCCGGCGCTGCGAGCGCCGTGCACCTCGATGTTCCTCCACGAAACGGCCGCGGCTGCGACGTCCCGGGGACGACGGTGTGACGGATCGGTGACGGCGGAGGCTACCGGCTCGTCGCGGTCCCCCAGATGGGGACGCTCTGGGTGCCCTCCGGCGCGTCGTCGCCGACCATGGCGCTGGCGCTGTGCTGCCCGGGGGCGCGGGGGTGGAACTGGATGGTGAACTGGCACATCTGACCCGGCGCGAGGGTCGCGCCGCCGCAGGTGTTGAAGACCAGGCTGTAGGAGCCGGAGTAGTCGTTGAGCACCACCGAGTGGACGTGCAGGGTGGCGTTGCCGACGTTCTCGACCGACACCGAGCGCTGCTGCACGCTGCCCACCGGCTGGCTGCCGAAGGTGACGGACGACGGGAACAGGGCGACCCGTGGCGTCGCCGCCGGTGCGGCGGCGGCGGGGATGGCCGCGGCCGCCATCAGCGTGAGCGCGGCCGCAGGGACAGCGAGCATCCGCCTCATGTCGAACCCCCCTCGGGACCGGGAGAACCGTGGGTCCAGCATACCCGCACCGGCCCGGCGCCTCCCAAGCCCGATCGGGTGCAACCCGGCGGTGGTGGAGCGGGTTGAGGGGATGACGGCACCGCCGTCGGCCGCCGTCGACACGATGGGGAGGAACGAGCGATGAGCAGCGTGGCCGAGCGCGCCGCCGCGATCCGCTGGACCGATGCCGAGCGGGCGATGCTCGAGGCCGGGTTCGCACGCCTCCCCGCGCTGCTCACCGCACCGGAGTGCGCCGAGCTCCGCGAGCTGTACGCCGACGACCGCCGGTTCCGCAGCCGCGTCGACATGGCGCGTCATCGCTTCGGCCTCGGCGAGTACCGGTACTTCGATCACCCCCTGCCGCCGGTGGTGGACGCCCTGCGCAGCTCCCTCTACCCACCGCTGGCGGGGATCGCCAACCGATGGGGAGCGCTGATCGGTGCGAGCCCGCGGTTCCCGGATGGGCTCGAGGACTTCCTCGCCCTGTGCCACCAGCACGGCCAGCGCCGGCCGACGCCGCTGCTGCTCCGCTACGAGGCGGGCGGATACAACACCCTCCACCAGGACGTCTACGGCGAGGTGACCTTCCCGCTGCAGGTGGTGATCGGTCTCAGCGTGCCCGGCGACGACTACGCGGGGGGCGAGCTGGTGGTCGTGGAGCAGCGTCCCCGCGCCCAGGCCCGGGCCACGGCGATCACCGTCGCGCAGGGAGAGGGCGTCCTCCTGGCCACCCGGGAGAAGCCCGCCGCGGGGGCGCGCGGTCACCATCGCGCGATGCTGCGACACGGCGTGAGCACCGTCACCTCGGGGACCCGCAGCACCCTGGGGATCATCTTCCACGACGCCGCCCAGGGGTGAACCGGGTTCACACCCGACGCGAGCTCCGGTTCTCCCCACGCCCACCGGGGTAGCAGGGGCGGAAGCGGCGGCGGCGCCGCACCCGTGGAGGGAGCTGTGCGTGCGCGTCTGGTTGCGGGAGCCGATGCAGGTCGGAGAGCTCGCCGACGAGACCGGTGACGACCCCCGGATCGACTGGAGGCCGGACCTCGACATCTACGAGACCGTCGCGGAGTACCTGCTCGTCCTCTGCGTCCCCGGGGTCGCCGCCCAGGACCTCGACGTGTCCGTGCTCGGACAGGTCCTGACCATCGCCGGCAGGCGGGTGGTGGAGCTTCCCGAGCACGCCCGGCCGATGCTCCTGGAGTCGCCGCGGGGGCGCTTCCTGCGGCGACTCCGACTCCCCGGCGGCTGCCACATGGACGACATCGGGACGCGGCTCGCCGAGGGTCAGCTGGTCGTCCGCGTGCCCAAGCGCCACGCCGCGCCGGTGCGGATCCCCATCACCGCCGCGGAGGGAGGCCGATGACCGAGACCCTGCCGGCCGCCACCGCCGAGCCGCCGAGCGAGGAGGTCCTCCCCGCGCTGCTGACGCCCACCGTGGTGGTGCTGCCCGGGCTGCTGGGCCCGCTCGAGGTCAGCGGTCCGGACGTCGCGGCGGTGGAGGCGGCTGCGGCCCAGAGCCTGCCCCTCGCCCTCTTCTGGCGCGGACGTGTCGAGCAGGCACGGCCCGAGGACGCGCCCGAGATCGGTGTCACCGCGCGCGTCGCCCGGCTGGTGCGCCTTCCCAACGGCGACATCCGGGTGGTGATCCAGGGCGCCGCGCGGGTGCGCCGGGTCGGCGTGGTCGCCACCGACCCGGCGCTGTGGCTGCGGGTGCGCACCCTCGAGGTGCGCCGTTCTCCGCTCGAGGGCAACCCGCTGCGCGAGGCCGTCCTCAACAGCTTCCGCGCCGTCGCCGCGCTGTCGCCGACCATCCCCGAGGAGGCGGCGGTGGCGGCGGCGAACCAGACCGACGCCGGCGAGCTGGCCGACGTCGTCGCCGGCGTGCTCGAGCTCTCCCCCGAGGACCGGCAGGCGGTGCTCGAGACCCTCGATCCCATCGCCCGGCTGGAGCTGGTGCTGCAGCTCTCCGAACGCAAGCGGAGCATGCTCGAGGTGGCGCAGCAGATCCAGCGCCAGGCGACCGAGCGCGCCGGCGAGCAGCAGCGCGAGTACCTGCTCCGCGAGCAGATGAAGGCGATCCAGCGCGAGCTCGGGGACCTCGATCCCGAGCAGGCCGAGGTCGCCGAGCTGCGCCGGCGGCTCGAGACCGCGGAGCTTCCGCCCGAGGTGCGCACCGAGGTGGAGCGTGAGCTGGCCCGGCTCGAGCGCCTCAACCCCGCGTCCCCGGAGTACGCCATCGTCCGGACCCGTCTCGACTGGATCCTGTCGCTGCCCTGGGGCGAGCCGCCGCCCAGCACCATCGACCTGGACGAGGCGCGCCGGGTGCTCGACGCCGACCACTACGGGCTCGACCGGGTCAAGGACCGCATCATCGACCACCTCGCCGTCGTCGCCCTGCGCGGCGGCGCCCGGGGACCGATCCTCTGCCTGCTGGGGCCGCCCGGGGTGGGCAAGACCTCGCTGGGCCAGTCGATGGCGCGCGCCATGCAGCGGCCGTTCGTCCGCGCGTCGCTCGGCGGGGTGCGCGACGAGGCGGAGATCCGCGGTCACCGCCGCACCTATGTCGGCGCGATGCCGGGCCGGATCATCCAGGCGCTGCGCCGTGCGGGCACGCGCAACCCGGTGTTCATGCTGGACGAGGTCGACAAGCTGGCGATGGGCTACCAGGGTGATCCCGCCGCGGCGCTGCTCGAGGTGCTCGACCCGGCGCAGAACAGCAGCTTCACCGACACCTACCTCGACGTGCCCTTCGACCTCTCGCAGGTGTTCTTCGTCTGCACCGCCAACCAGCCCGACACCATCCCCGCTCCGCTGCTCGACCGCATGGAGATCATCGAGCTCACCAGCTACACCGAGGCGGAGAAGCGCGAGATCGCGCGCCGGCACCTGCTCCCGCGGCTGACGGAGGACCATGGCCTGCCCCCGGACGCGATCGAGTTCGACGACGACACCCTCGCCCGTCTCATCCGCGGCTGGACCCGCGAGGCGGGGGTGCGCCAGCTGGAGCGGCGGCTCGCCGCATGCTGCCGCAAGGTCGCCCGCGAGCGGCTGCAGGGGCGCACCGAGCCGGTGCGGGTCACCCCCGAGCTGCTCGCCGAGTGGCTGGGCCCGCCCCGCGCCGATGACACCGGCATCGAGGAGGACCGCTCCACCGGCGCCGCCACCGGGCTCGCCTGGACGCCGGTCGGCGGCGAGGTGCTGAGCGTCGAGGCGGCGAGCGTTCCCGGCTCGGGGAAGCTCACCCTGACCGGCCAGCTCGGCGACGTCATGCAGGAGTCGGCCCGCGCCGCCATCACCTGCGCGCGGCTGCGCGCCTCGAGCCTCGGTCTGCCCGAGGACTACTTCGCACGGCACGACCTCCACCTCCACGTGCCCGCGGGCGCCGTGCCCAAGGACGGGCCCTCCGCCGGCGTGACCATGACCACCGCGCTCGTCTCCGCGGCCACCCGGCGTCCGGTCAACCGGCGCTGGGCGATGACCGGGGAGATCACCCTGCGCGGCCTGGTGCTGCCGGTCGGCGGGATCAAGGAGAAGGTGCTGGCCGCGGACCGCGCCGGGCTCGACGGCGTGCTCCTCCCCCGCCGCAACGAGCGGGACATGGCCGACATCCCCGACGAGGTGCGCTCGCGCCGGCGGCTGGAGTTCGTGGACACCATCGACCAGGTCCTGGACCGGGTCCTCGAGCCGGCGGAGGACCGGGTGCTCGTCGCCCCCGGCTGATCAGGCCGGCCGCGCGGCGCCGTGGGAGCAGGCCACCACCGGGGTGAAGGACCACAGCTCGGCCTGCCGGAGCACGCTGACCTGGTCGCCGCAGTCCGCACACCGCGCGGTGAAGCGGTAGCCGGTGTCGCCGCCCGATCCGCTGAAGCCGCCGAGGCGGTGCCCGCCCTTGACCGCCACCGAGGTGACGAAGGCGAGCGCCTCCACGGCCTCGCTCGGTGCCCCGGGCGCTCCGTCGGCTGCCTCCACCCGGATGGGCACGGAGCCCACGGCACTCTCCGCGGGACGCTGGGGGGCGTCGGCGACGGCCGGGTGGCCGTTCGCGGCGGGGGGCGCCGAGCCGTTGGGCGCCGGAGCGGAGGCGGTGACCGCGGCCACCACCAGGTCGGGGGGGTTGGGGACGAGGTCGATGTGGAAGGCGGCGGCCACCTCCTGCAGCGCGAACGCGTACCGGGCAACCGCGGTGCCGAGCGGCAGCCCGCCGCAGCGAGCCGCGGCCAGGCCCGCCTGCGCGTGCCCCAGCTCCGCGGCGTGACCGGGGGTGAGCATGCGTGCGCTCTCGAGGCGCCGCACGGCGCTCGCCAGCTCCTCGGATGCCTGGTCGAGGAGCCGGCGAGCGTCCGGAGGCAGCTCGACCGCGACGGGCCCCACCCGCTCACGCAGGCGGTCGCAGCGTGACCAGAGGGCGAGCAGCTCGCGCCGGGCGCTCATTCGAGCCGAGACGGGGCGGTTATGCGACCGTCCCGCCGCCCCAGGACCATGCCGGGCGGTCCTCGGAGCTCGCCGCCACCGCCTGAGCGACCGGTGGCGCGACCTCGGGCGCCACTGCCGCCGCCGCCGCCGCGCCGCGCTCACCTCCCCAGGCCCACGACGGTCGTCCCGACGCCTCGCCGACCAGCTCGACCGTCGGCGGGCCGTCCGCCGACCCGTTCGCCGCCTCCTGCGGCGCCGCTCGGAGCTCCCACCCCGAGGCCACCTCGACGTGCTGCCCGCTCCACGCCCACTGCGGCCGGTCACCGTTCTGGACATACATGGCTGGAATCCCCTCAAACCCCATGGCCGATCCCGCGCTCACGGTTCAGCGTGGAGGGGAGTGAGCCCCCTGTCAAGTCCCCATTCAGGTTTCGCGGCGACCGCATCCGCGACCGTTAGAGGCGCCGTGCACATACTCGCGCGACGCCTCTAGTCAGGCCTGTCGCTTTGCCGGCGAAAGGCGACCGCTCGCCGGCCTCGAGCGGCGGCGCGGAGTCAGCGTGCCGGTGCTGGTTCCCCGGCCCACCGGCGGCCAGACCCGGCTACGCTCGCCTGAGCACCGGCTGAGGGAGGCCCATGGATGAGCCAGGCGAACCTGGAGACCGTCTTCGACCACCTGCACGCGATGCGACGGCGAGACCTGGAGGGCATCGCGACGCGGCTCGATCCCGACGTCGTCCACCAGGGCGTCCAGGATCACCTCGTCTGCAGCAACCGCGACGAGGTGCTCGACAGGATGCGCCGCACCCTCACCGGTGAGGACTTCGGTGTCGATCACGTCGAGATCATCGAGGCCGGCGAGCGTGTGGTCGTGGGGATCGCCGGGTCGCGGTTCCGGGACGTCCCCTGGGCGCCTCTGCTGGGACAGATCTTCGTCGTGTACACGCTGCGGGATGGACGCATCGTGCGCATGGACGACCACCTGACGCGCGCCGGGGCTCTCGCGGCGGCCGGCGCCGCCATGGCCGACTGGGCGTGAGCGGGAGAGGTCCAGACCTCCTGTCCGCGGATCCTGACCATTCTCGAATCGCGGGCGACCCCGGCGCCGAGAACGGTGCCCGGGTGGAGAGCCGCCCGCCGACGCGCCGCCGTCCCCGCCGCGGCCTGCGTGCAGGGACGACCCTGGCCATCCTCACCCTCGTTCTCCTGGGCGGCGCCGTCGGGCTCTACGTCCGAACCGGGCCGGCCGTCAGCCTTCGCATTCCCGCCGGCTGGCACAGGGTCGGCGACCCGGCCGGTGCCGGCCTGCGGCCCCAGGCCGGGCTGATCTCGCTGGCGGGGCCGTTCGGGGCCGCCTTCCGGGTCAGCTGGGGAACCGAGGCGGTCTCCTCGACGTGCACCGGCGACTGCGAGAGCGTGCCGGAGCTGAAGCCGCTGGCGACGACGCTGGACGGGCTCCCCGTCACCCTCCGCCCCTTCCCCCAGCCCTACCACCGCCTGATCCTCCAGCCGGTCAGGGACGACGTGGCCGGGCGGACGCTGTACTTCAGCGTCTCCTGCCACCCTCCGCTGCCGTCCGTCGAGAGGGTGTGCGCAGACATCGTCAGCTCGGTCGAGATCGGCCGGCCCCTGCTCCAGCACCTGCTCCTGGACCGCGCCGTGGTCCCGATCTCCTGACCCGGGCCGGCCCACACGTAGCGGAGGATCCTCCGATTTGGAGCGATACCGGGTCCCCCTCGGATCTGCGTCGCTGGACACACGGGAGTCGAGCATGACTGTGACCACGCCCATCACCACGCCCTTCGGTGCGGATGCAACCGCCGCCGAGGTCGTCGCGGGGATCGATCTCAGCGGCAGCCGGGTCATCGTGACCAGTGGGGCCTCCGGCATCGGCGTCGAGACGGCGCGCTCGCCGCCGCCGGCGCGGAGGTGACCCTCGCGGTCCGCAACGTCGACGCAGGAAGGCGCGTCGCGTCGGAGATCGTGGCCACCACCGGGAACACGCACGTCCTCGTCGCGCCTCTGAACCGACACCTGGACCCTGACGTCGTGGCAGCCCTCTGGGCCGCAGCCCCGTACGTGGAGACGTTCGACCGATCAGGAGTGAGATACAAGGCGACCGAGCAGGGCGCGGCGACAAGCGTCCTCGTCGCCACCTCACCACAGCTCGACGGCATCGGCGGCCGCTACCTCGAGGACTGCAACCAGGCGCGGGTCCTCGGCCCCGACGCCCCGAATACCACCAGCTCCGGCGTCGCCGCCTGCGCACTCGACCCGGAGGCGGCGGTGCGGGTCTGGGACGTGTCCCTCGAGACCCTGGCCTCCTGACGACCGGCGTGTCGTTCATCAGGGCACTCGCTCGGTCGCGTGGCCGACGCGGGCAACGGCTGCTGACGGCGAC
>JAQBPH010000575.1:0-2848 GCA_028287625.1 Chloroflexota bacterium
CCGAGTCGCAGAGCACCACCTCGAGGTCGGGGCGCACCACCGCCATGGGGATCCCGGGGATGCCCGCGCCGGAGCCGACGTCGACCACCCGCGCCCCGTCGCCGGGGGGGGCCGCGGCGAGCAGCGCGAGCGCCTCGCCGACGTGCCGGTCCCAGGCCTCGGCGCGGGGGACCCGGGTGAGGTTGAAGCGGGTGTTCCAGTCGTAGAGCTCGTCGAGGTAGCGCTCCAGCCGCTCCCGGTCCAGGGGGGCGGCGATCAGATGACCGCCCTCCCGTCGCCGCCCTCGCCGGTGGCCAGCGCCGCCCCCAGCGACTGCCAGTGCAGGTCCTCGAGGGGGGGATGGACGAGGCCGCCACGCACGTCCCGGAAGTGGCGTTCCAGGGAGAGCCCGTGGAGCAGGCCGGGGCCGCCGGCCAGCCGCATCGCCTCCTCCACCGCCTGCCAGGCCAGCTGCGTCGCCTGCACCTTGACGGTGGCGATCTCGGGGACCAGCGCCACCCGCCGCTCGACCGGCGCCTCGTCCCAGGCGCGGGCGGCGGCGAGCACCAGCAGCCGGGCGGTGCGCACCGCGCCGTCGACGCGTCCCAGCCGCACGCGCACCGTGGGCAGCGAGCTGATCGGCTCGGCCATGGCGTTGGGGCGACGCTCCCGGCAGAAGCGCGCGACCTCGTCGCGGGCGGCGTGGGCGCAGCCGGTGTAGGCGGCGGCGCTGGTGAGCTGGAACCAGACGGGGAACGCGGGCCCCCGCGGATCCGGGCCTGCCGCCTCGCGCAGATTGACCAGCGCGGCATCCGGGACCCGCACCCCCTCGAGCAGGAGCGTGCCGCTGGCGGTGGCGCGCAGCCCCAGGGCGTCGAAGGTGGGGTCGCGCACCACTCCGGGGAGCGAGAGGTCGACCAGGAAGGTGCCCGCGCGGGGCGGGGAGCCGGGCTCGTCGATCCGCGCCGCGACCAGCGCGTGGGTGAGCGCGGGCAGCCACGTCGACCAGGTCTTCCGCCCCTCCAGCACCCAGCCGTCCTCACCGCGCTCGGCGGTGGTGGCGGGGAGGCCGCCACGGGCGGGGGAGCCCTGCTCCGGCTCGCTCGCCAGCGCGTTGACCAGGGCGCCCTCGCCGGTCACCCGGGCGCAGAGGTCGCGGTAGGCGGCCTCGGGCCAGCCGGTGTGGTCGGACCCGGGCGCGCCCACCGACATGTGGTGCATGCCCAGGCCGAGCGCGCTCGACGTGTCGCCGCGCGCCAGCCGCTCCTGGAGCAGGCAGACGTCGTGGAGCGACGCCCCCGCCCCGCCCAGCCCGGCGGGCACGGCGAGCGCCGGCCAGCCGTCGGCCCGGGCCGCGGCGACGTGCTCGTGGGGAAAGGTGCCCTCGCGGTCGTGGCGGGCGGCGGTGGCGGCGAAGACCGCGGCAAGGCGGTCCGCCCGCTCCACCCACGCGGCGAGGTCGGCGACCGGCATGGGCCCACGCTACCGCAGGCGGGCTGGCACCAGCCGGCGCCGCGGCGAGGGCCCCGAGCCGGAGGGTGACGGCGGGGTCATGTGTGGATCGTCAGCGACCCGCGCATGGCCCGTCCGTGCCATCATTGGCCCGGTACGAACCTCTAGCCAGTGGAGTCGCAAGGATGCCGGACAACGCGCCCTGCCCACGCTGCCAATCGCCGCGTCTGAGTGTCGTGTACTACGACGCCGACGGCCGACCGCTTGGCGGCCACGTCCTGTGCAGCGAGTGCGGATCCCGCCACTCGGCCAAGCTGGTTCCGCTCGCCAAGCAGCGTGAGCTGCTGGAGCGCAAGGCCTCCTGACCTGACACGGCGCCGCCCCGTCGGGCGCCCTGTCATCGGCAGGATGGCGCTGGCACTGATCCCTCCTGCAAGGACGCGCATCCAGCGCGGCAGCCGGGTGATGGGCGCCGGTGGTATCGGGTGCGCGGCCGGACTGGTACTCTCCGCCATCGCTGGGCAGCGCGTCTCCGGCGGCAGTTGAGAGCGCGCGCGGAGGACCTCGGTGCGAAGCTGGCTGCGCGGGCGTGAGCCCGGCGGCGATCCGGATGATCCCGGCGGGGACAGCGAGCGGCCCACCGAGGGCGACGGCTCCCCGCTGAGCCGCTGGCTGGCGCCCACCGGCGCCACCCAGATCGACCAGATCGAGCTCAGCGACGTCCGCGACGGGTGGACCCCGGAGCGGGCGGGCGAGACGCCCCTGGTGGCGATGATGGCGCTGGTGCGCGCCGTCGGCGTCGTCGACCCGGTGCTGCTCCGCCCCGGCGCCGGGGGAGGGTTCGAGGTGGTGACCGGCCACCGCACCGTGGCCGCGGCCCGCGCGGTGGGCTACGACCGGGTGCCCGCGGTGGTCCGGGAGATGGACGAGGTGCATGCGCTGGTGGCGCTCGCCCTCGACGGCACCGCCACCGGCAGGATGACCGAGCGTGGCGCCACCGAGCTCATGGAGCGGCTGCGCGCCGCCGGCATGGACGACGACGCTGCGGTCGCCGAGCTGCTGGGCGCGCTCGGGTTCGAGGCGCCGGTGGCCCCGACCGCGCCGGCGCCGTTCGCCCCAGCGCCGGAGCCCCTCGCCGCCGCTGCCGAACCGGAGCCCGAGCTCCAGCCCGTCCCCGCCGCTCCCGAGCCCGAGCCCGAGCCCGTCGCCGCCGCTCCCGAGCCCGAGCCCGAGCCCGTGGCCGCCGCACCCGAGCCCGAGCCCGAACCGGTCGCCGCCGCTCCCGAGCCCGAGCCCGAGCCCGTCGCCGCCGCTCCCGAGCCCGAGCCCGAGCCCGTCGCCGCCGCACCCGAGCCCGAACCCGTGGCCGCCGCACCCGAGCCCGAGCCCGAACCGGTCGCCGCCGCCCCCGAGCCCG
>JAQBPH010000595.1:0-4810 GCA_028287625.1 Chloroflexota bacterium
AACACCCCGCTCTCCTGTCCTCTCCACACCGTCTCCCCCCAGGGCACCAGCAGGTTGCCGCCAGCCTCGAGCCGGAGGTGTACTCCTCCGTCACCCCGGAAGATCACCACGCCCGTGTGGCCGCTCCTGACGCGCAGGGTGTCGCCGAGATTCGGACGGATCACGTCGCGACTCGGTGCAGGAGCCGTCGAAACCACCGGGCGAGACGGACGGCGAGGGGCCGCGGGCACGACCGGCTGCGGCTTCCTCGCGAGCCCGCGCAGCTCATCGAGGAAGCGCGACTGCCGCTCGGCCGAGGCGAGCACCACGACCTCCTCCCGACCGCGCGTGACGGCGACATGCATCACCCGGCGCTCCTCCTCGAGCTCCTCCAGCGCCAGGCGGTGCGGCATCAGCCCCTCCACCGCGCCGTAGACGAGGACGTGATCCCACTCCTGGCCCTTGGTCCTGTGCACGGTTGCGAGCACGACGCCCTCCGGGTCCGCCGACCGGCGGAAGACCGAGCGCAGCCACGTCTCGAAGGTGCGAGGGTCGCGGTGGAGCGTCGCCGCCTGCTCGAGACCCTCCAGGTCATCGGCGTGCGAGGACAGGTCCCCATGCTGCGGAACGTCGAGGGTCGAGAGCGCCTTCGCGAGGCCGATGTCGCTGCGGATCAGCATCAGCATCTCGCGGGTGCTCTTGGTCGCCGACCATCGCTGCAGCCGTTCCAGGTCCTCGAAGAGGCGCTTGAGCTTGGGGACGTCGCGGGGCTCCACCTGGATGGCGCGGATGCCGCGCACCGACCAGCGTTCTCTTCTGGCGAGGACGTCTCGGAAGGACGGCGCCAGGCCGCGATTCGGGCGGCGGAAGACGAGCTGAAGGTCCTCGCTCAGCATCGCGTCGCCCGCCGTGGCGAGGCGCAGGTAGGCGAGCGCCGCCCTGACACCGGTGCGCTCCAGCAGGGCGGGGCCGAGGGTGGAGTGCACCGGGATCCCCGCATCGAGGAGAGCCACCTGTGGCGCGAGCAGGGAGGCGTTGACCCGGGTGAGGATGGCGATGTGCCGGGGCTCGACGCCGGCCTTCGCGAGCCACGCCCTCACCTGGGTGAGAAGGGTGGAGACCGCCTCCTGGGCCTCGTGCTCGACGATCCGGAAGGCACTCTCTCCCTTGGCGGCCCACGGGCCGTGGACGATCTCCTTCTCGACCCGGCGCTGGTTGTAGCCGAGGAGGCGGGCCGCTGCCTCGACGACCGTCCGGGGGCACCGGTAGTTGACCCGCAGCGCGTAGTGGGCGGCTCCGGGGAAGTAGCTGTCGAAGCCGATGAGGTAGTCGGGCGTCGCCCCGGCATGCCCGTAGATGACCTGGTCGTCGTCCCCCACCCCGAAGACGTCGAGCGTGGGGATGGAGAGCACCCGGATCATCAGCAGGTGGAGCGGGGTGAGGTCCTGGAACTCGTCGACGAGCAGATGGCGGCACCGCTTCTGCCAGTCATGCCGGAGCTCGTGATCACGCAGCAGCGCCTCCACCGCGGCGTAGAGCTGCTCGTCGTAGTCGACCGCACCGAGGCTTCGCAGCTCGGCGCGATACCGCGGGAAGGCCGCCGAGAGGCCCTCCACCTCCTCGCCCGCCTTCTCGAACCAGGTGGGCGGCCGGAGCATCTGCCGCACCCCGCTCACCGCGGCGAGGTACGGGACCAGGGGGTCGGTGTTCAGACGCCGCTCCAGCGGGGGCAGCAGTGGCTCGAGGACGCGGCGCACCTGGACCTCGTCCAGCACCTCCGTGTGCCCACGGACCTCGCGAACGATCTCGTATCCCAGCGCGTTGAGCGTCTGGATCCGTGGGCCGAAGTCCGCGCACCGCGCCTCCATCTCCCCCCGGGCACGGACGTTGTATGCGAGCGCCAGCACCTTCTCCTTCTCGTAGTCGCGGTCGACCCTCAGGTGGCGGAGACGCTCGGTGAGGACCCGGGTCTTGCCGGATCCGGCGGGCGCGATCACCCGCGCCGGCCCGCACCGGTGGGCAACGGCGGCGGCCTGGTCGGGAGCCAGGTCGGCGGTGCTGGGACGCGGCTCGGGCATCACCCGCAGCCTGTTGGCCTCCACCGTCTCCCAGTGGACGACGGGCAGTCCGAGGTCGCTCTCACGGAGGGGCTCGCGCGGGCCACCGTCGACCCAGACCGCCCGCCCGTCGGGGAGAAGGATGTCACCGCGGTCGTCAGGCGGTCGCCCGGCCCCGAGCCGCTGGACCGCCGCCTCGGCACCGGCCCAGCGGTACGTCCCATCCGGCCGGACGTCGTAGTTGTTCGCCCAGACGAGGAAGTGAAGCCGGTCGAACCAGGGGGTCAGCCTCGGTGAGAGCTCGTAGGGCTCGACCGTCCACGTCTCGGTTCGCCTGAACAGCTTGGGGTCGACCTGGAGGTGGATCACCACCGGCTCCCGACCCAGCCAGTGACGGTGGAGGCGCTCCACGATCGCGTCCGGCTTGCGGAGATCCTGGTCGCCGACGGCCACCGCCTGCACCCTGATCCACGCCTCCGGCACCTCCGCGCCAGGGCGGACGACGACACCACGGCCGAGGAGGAAGGGCGGCTGGTCCACCCGGTGAGGATAGAAGAGGGCCCCGACATGCGCGGCCGCCTGCAGGCCGCGAGCTGGCCGGATCTCCTCTCCTCGGCGCGGATCGGCGCCGACGCACCCTGGCAGGCCCCTCGCTCAGCCGCCGCAGGGCCAGGCCTGTCGGTGGCCGATGGCGAGCCCTTGTGGCGCGCTCGGCGCCCGCCCATCCGGGGGCGTCGGATCTGCTCCGGAGGAGACCTCACCGTGGTCCACACGCGACGGGCCCTGCCGACTCGTCGGCAGGCGTCCGGCCGATCACTGTGACGTCGCAGCTTGGTGCAGCCCCCTATTGGGACGCGGCGGTGGAGGCGGGTACGACGTCCCGCCGCTCCCCCGGAGACCGAGGCTATCGAGTGCCGCACCGTTCATGAAATTGAGGCGACGCCGGTCGTCTCTGCGGGGCTAAGCGAGGGCTGAGCGGCGTAGCGTGAGCATCATTGCTCGTACCAACGGAGGACCCGCAGCGCGCGCAGCGTGTTCCACCAGCTGGGCCGACCATCGCCGTCCTCGAGCGCGAATTGGACCGCGCCGGGATGGGTGTTCTCCAGAAGCCACGTGCCGTCAGACTGCTGCTTGGACCGGAGCAAATCAATCGCTTCGTCCACGCGCGGGTCCGGCGGATCCCCAGCCGCCTGGAAGTACTCCAGAGCACGCAGCACGTCGTAGTGCCAGCGGGTGGGAAACGAGAATTGCAGCCAGGCGGGGTCGACAACGGCGCCGGTGCTCCTACGCCGGAACAACTTCCGTTCGAGGAGGTACTCCTCACCCCGGCGGCGAGTCGCGATGGATTCCGCCGAGCCGCCAGTTGCGCGCTCGTGGGCCAACAGCCCTTCCAGGACTCTGATTGTGGTATGGAAGGAAGAGCGAACCGAACCGTTCTCCACCTCGCAGTTCCACCCTCCGTCCTCGAGCTGCTCGCCGAGTAGCCGGGCGACCACACCATTGACATCTTGATCGAAGTAGGCACCGAGCGCAACGGTCATACCGTTGATGCACGGCTCGACCTCGCCGCTGAAGAACGGCTGGCCGGCGTGTTCCCAACGGCAGTATTCTCGGACCTGCACCACCGCACGGCGCACCTTGTCACAGTGGGGGTCGACACCGAAGTCGTGCAGGAGGACGAGACTGTATGCCGTGGCGGTCCAGGGCTGGCCCTTGGGCTGCTCGCCGTTACCCGATGTAGCCTTCCGCGCGGGGAACAACGCGCCTCCCACCCACTGGCCGTCTTCGCCTTGCAAGGCCAGCAGCCGGGCACCCCACCCTTCGGTCGCCACGCGGGCGCGCTCCGTCGCGACGATTTCTGC
This sequence comes from Chloroflexota bacterium, assembly GCA_028287625.1. Taxonomy (GTDB): domain Bacteria; phylum Chloroflexota; class Dormibacteria; order Aeolococcales; family Aeolococcaceae; genus CF-96. The sequence continues at coordinate 3,899 of JAQBPH010000595.1, forward strand.
CGGCGCATGGGCAAGATCGCGCAGCACCTGCCAACGGATGGCGGGGTCGGAGTCGAGCAGCCAGTCCAGTACGGCCACGGGCCGAGTCTAGCAGGCCCAGGCGCGGCCGCCGGCAGTGGCGCGAGGGGCCCCCGCTCCGTGGCATGCTTGCGTCGGCGACCGCAAACGCCACCGCGACCAACGCAGCTCGCGGCGGCGTGATCGCTTACCCCGGATCCACCGATCAGCATGAGCACGTCCCTTGTGCTCTCAGCTCAGTTGACCTGGCATTAGCTTGGATTCTCGCGGCCCAACTGTTATTCGCTGTTCGAGAATTCAAGTTAGACGCCTCGACGTCTACCGCCATTCCCTGACCGAGAAGATTGCCCATGCCGCCTGCAGCGTGGGGCCCGCTGACGGAGGACGAGTCGACGTGGCCCGCGAGGCCACCGTCCGTGGTGGCGCTGGGTGCCAACATCGACGACCACGGCCCCACGCCCGACGTGGCCGGCCGGCCGCCACCACCAGTGCGTCGGCCCCGCTGGTGACGGCGGCCAGGTCGCGCGTCCGCGAGTTGCACACGGTCACCCTGGCATGGCGGTCGAGCATCGCCAGGACTACGACGCTACTGTCAGGCACCTGGTACTCACAGGGCTGCTCGCGGCGTCGATGGCCTTGGACAGGGCGGCGCTGCAGCACTCACAGTCCCCTCACAGGCCGTCCACATGAACCTCACATGAACGGCTGCCACTCTCGGTTCAGCTGCCCACAGTAGGAGGAACGCCATCATGAACGATTACGAGCCGACAAGCCCCCAGGAGACCGTTCCCGCTCGCCCCGTTTCGAGCGCGACGTCAGGGCCGCCGCTTGCTGGAAGTTCAGCTGGCTCCGGCGCTGCGCCACCTCCCCCGCCGGCGTCTTCGCCGGACTCGT
>JAQBPH010000610.1:0-3299 GCA_028287625.1 Chloroflexota bacterium
GGGCGCGCCCTGGCTGTTCGCCGTGACCCTCGGCCACCGACGGTCACTGGCACGTCGACGACGCCGTCCTGCGGCTCAAGGTGGCCCCAGCCCGCCAGGCCTCGACGAAGGGCGCCGCGCCGACGAGCTCCTGTCGACGACCCCCGCCGAGTGGCGAGCTGAGGCGCACGGCGGAAGGCAGACGGCTGGGTCAGGGGCCGTCGATCAGCACCGACGCAGGTGGTACGGAGTGGTGTCTTCGAGCTTTCGGTAGAGGCGTTCGTCCAATCGGTGCTGGCGGACCTGGTGACCCGCCACCGCCAGGGGCTGCGGGCCCCGATGGGGTCCGTCCCAGGTCGCGACCTCGACCGCTTTGACACCGCGACGCTGGATGATCAGTTCGAGAGCAGGCAGGAGGTCGGTGTCTGCCGAAACGAGGACGACCACGTCACAGGTCTTCTCGAACACCACCCGCCGCACCATGCCGATCGCCAGTGCGACGTCGATGCCCTTCTCCACTGCGTACTCGTTACCCGATGGGTCGCGCCTCGTCGCGAGAGTGCGTGTGTGGATCTCCACGAAGGACGAGAGCATCTTCCAGGCGGCGTGCTGGCGCCGGCGCGCTGCGTAAGTCGTGGGGCTCTTTCGCTGGCTGGGGATGCCTGAGTGAATCTGAACGGTGGTCAACTCGCCCGGAGCCTGGTCCGGAAGGCGCGTGGCGGCCAGATGGCGGGCCAGCGCGTTCGGGTTCACGTTTCCGTTGGTTCCCGGTCCGAAGGCATCCTGGGCAGATCGGTAGCAGTTCTGCCAGTCGATGAAAACTTCCACCCGGGTAACAGCCACGATGGCAGCTCCCTACAAGAAAAGACCCGCCAGGGCACCTTGCGGTGGCCGGCGGGTAGCAATACCCGGAATCTAGCACTTTCTCGTGCTAGAAGGAACCCGTAGCGCTCTTGTGACGCGATCCTAGCGGGGCCCCGGCCTGGCGAGATTCCGATTGAGACGGTTGATTCTACCACCCCATGTGGGTACGGACACCCGTTCCCCAAGATACGGGGTCGCTCGGGACGGCTACCCGGTCCGTCTCGCCCGCTAGCGCTAGCCGCCGTGGGGGACCGAGAGCGAGGCCAGCAGCGAGGTCAGCCGCGAGTACTGGCCGCTGAGCAGGAGCACCCCGAGGGCGGCGACCAGCACCCCGCCGGCGCGGGCGGCGGGGACGGCGACGCGAGCCAGGCGCCGCCCCAGGTCCGGCAGCGAGGCGTACAGCAGCGCGGCGATCACGAAGGGCAGCCCCAGGCCGAGCGCGTAGGCGCCGAGCAGCAGCGCCCCGGCCGCGACGTGCGCGCTCACTGCGGCGAGGGTGAGCGCCGAGGCCAGGTAGGGGCCGACGCAGGGGGTCCAGCCGATGGCGAAGACCGCTCCGAGCGGGAACGCCGCCCAGAGGCCGGCGGCGCGCACCCGCGCGGGCAGCTCGAGGCGGGCGCCCCGCTCCAGCCAGCCGCCCCGGAGCACCCCGGCGAGCGCCAGCCCCAGCACCACCATCGCCGCCCCGCCGGCGATCTCCACCGGCCGCTGCACCTGCCGGACCTGCCGGCCGAGCCCGCCGGCGCCGATGCCGAGGAGGACGAAGACGGTGCCGAAGCCGGCGACGAACAGCAGCGTGCCCCCGACCAGGCGCCCGCGGTGGCTCCGGCGCCTCTCGGGGTCGGCGAGGTCGGCGGCGGAGATGCCGCCGGCGTAGGAGAGGTAGGCGGGGAGCAGCGGCAGCGAGCAGGGGTTCAGGAACGAGCCCAGCCCGGCGATGAAGGTGGCGACGAGGGTGGGGAGCGCGACCATGCCCTGGCCCCGGCTCAGCCGAAGGTGAAGGTGTAGAGGCGGAAGCCGGCGGGCACCGCCAGGTCGATGACATGGTCGCCCGGGGCGACGCCCTGGAGCACGTGGCGCAGGTCCGAGCCGCCGACGGTGAGCCCGCCGGCGGCGAGGTCGGGCCCGCGCCCCGCCGCCGGCACCGGGGCGCCGTCGAGGGTCACCCCCACCCGCAGCGGCGCGCCCGAGGCGCTGCCCGCGACGACGTACACGTCGGCGGCGTGGAAGCGCAGGCGCACGTGCCCGGCGGTCGCCGCCTCGAGGTACTCGGCGCGGTCGACCCAGCCCCCGGCGACGGTCGGGAGGTCGCGGGCGCGGGGGTCGCCGCGGTCCGGGTAGTCGACCCGGGTGCCCTGGGCGCCGTACTCCTCGCCGTCGCCGAGGCTGCCGCGGAGGCTGCCGGCGTACAGCTCGGGGGTGGTGGCCGACCCCGGCGTGGAGCCGGCGCCGGTGGCCGCGGGCGCGGCGGTGGCGCCGCCGCCCAGGAGCTGCAGCACCGCGCTCTCGGTGCCGGCGTACTCGCCCTCGCCGGCGTGGACGTAGGCGAGCCGGCCCTGGCGGTCGACCAGGTACTCGGCGGGCCAGTACTGGTTGCCGTAGGCGTTCCAGGTGGCCATGGCGCTGTCGAGCGCGACCGGCCAGGTCACCCCCAGCCGGCGCACCGCGGCGGCGACGTTGGCGGGGTCCTTCTCGAAGTCGAACTCGGGCGAGTGCACGCCCACGATCACCAGGCCGCGGTTGCGGTACTGGTCGTACAGGGTGCGGAGGTGGGGGATGGTGCGGGTGCAGTTGACGCAGGAGAAGGTCCAGAAGTCGACCAGCACCACGCTGCCGCGCAGCTGGTCGCGGTGCAGCGGCGGGCTGTTGATCCACTGGCGGATGCCGGTGAAGTCGGGGACCGGACGGCGGTCGCCCTCGGGGACGAGCGACGCCGTGGGCGCGCCTCCGGTCCCGCCGCCGCCGGGGTCGGCGGAGGGATGGGTCACGGCGACGCCCACGACGAGGGCGGCGACCACCGCGAGCACGGCGCCGAGCGCCCAGCGGTAGCGATGGCGGGATCCCATGACCGCTGTATACCGCGGGCGCGTTGCGCGGAGATGGCGAACCCAGCACCACCTGCGAGGGGACGCTGCTGACCGCAGAGGTGCTCGGCCACTCCTGCCTCGGCTCCCATACCAGGACAGACTCCCCGGCGATAGGATCGACGCTGGCCCGCCGGCTGCACCATTGTCGTCAGCCGTGGCCGCAACTCGAGAGGTCCGACGGTTCCGCTGTGACACGTTCCTGGACCGCCATCACCGCAGCGGCGCGAGCCCCAAGACGCCGGCGCTTCTCCGCTACCGTGGGGGGATGCCTGACATCTCCAGAAGCCAGGTTGACCGGCTCGGCGAGAGGCTCAAGGGGGCGCCGGCGCCTGAGGACCTTCAGATCCTCGCCGCGTATCGGCAGAGCTT
>JAQBPH010000626.1:0-6684 GCA_028287625.1 Chloroflexota bacterium
GTCGCCGGGCAGCCGCAGAACATCTTGCTGCGGGTGAGCAGCTGGGCGTGGACCTCGAGCCCGATCACCGCCTCGTAGTCGACGGTGGCGGGGGCATCGCGCAGCGTCCCGGTCACGTCGCCGCCGCCTCGACGCCGCCGGGCCGCAGCGTGTGCCACTCGGTGGCCTGCTCGTAGGCGTGGGCGATGCGCAGCGCCCGCGCGTCCATGAACCGCGGGGCCACCACCTGCAGGCCCGCGGGCAGGCCTCCGACCATCCCGCAGGGAACCGACACGCCGGGCAGGCCGGCGAGGTTGACGGGCACGGTGAGCACGTCGAGCAGGTACATCGAGAGCGGGTCGGAGCGGGTGCCCAGGGGGAAGGCGGTCACCGGCGAGGTGGGGCAGACGATCGCGTCGACGCGCTCGAAGACGCGCGCGAACTCCTCGGAGATGAGGGTGCGCACCTTCTGCGCCTTGCGGTAGTAGGCGTCGTAGTAGCCGCTGCTCAGCGCGTAGGTGCCGAGCATGATCCGCCGCTTCACCTCGGGGCCGAAGCCGGCGTCGCGGGTGCGCAGGTAGGTCTGCAGCAGGCTGCCGCGGTCCTCGCGCATGCCGAAGCGGATGCCGTCGTAGCGGGCGAGGTTGGAGGAGGCCTCGGCGGGGGCGATGATGTAGTAGGTGGAGAGGGCGGCGTCGGTGCTGGGCAGCGAGACCTCCTCCAGGGTGGCGCCGAGGCTGCGCAGCACGTCCAGCGCCTGCTCGACGGCGGTGCGGACGCCGCGGTCGAGCCCCACGCCGAAGTACTCGCGGGGAACCCCCAGGCGCAGCCCCTCGACCCCCTCGCGCAGCCCCTGCAGCGGATCCTCGACGGCGGTGGGCGAGGAGGTGCCGTCGGCGGGGTCGTGGCCGGCGATCAGCAGGTAGCCGAGCGCCGCGTCCTCGACGGTGAGGGCGAGGGGCCCGACCTGGTCGAGCGACGAGGCGAAGGCGATCAGCCCGTAGCGCGAGACCCGGCCGTAGGTGGGCTTGAAGCCGACCACCCCGCAGAGGGCGGCGGGCTGGCGGATCGACCCGCCGGTGTCGGTGCCCAGGCTGAGCGGCACCATGCGCGCGGCCACCGCGGCGGCGCTGCCCCCGCTGCTGCCGCCGGGCACCCGTTCCGGGTCCCAGGGGTTGCGCACCGGCCCGTAGGCGGAGTTCTCGTTGGACGACCCCATCGCGAACTCGTCGCAGTTGGTCCTGCCCACCACCACCGCGCCGGCGTCGAGCAGCCGCTGCACCGCGGTGGCGGTGTAGGGGGGGCGGAAGCCGCGCAGGATCCGCGACCCGGCGGTGGTCTCGGAGCCGTCGAGGCAGAGCACGTCCTTGAGTGCGACCGGGACGCCGCAGAGCGGCGGCGCCGTCGCCGGGTCCTCGGCGAGGCGGCGGTCGGCGGCGGCGGCGGCACGGTCGGCGAGCTCGTCGGTGCGGCCGAGGAACGCGTTCACCTCCGGGTCGAGGGCGGCGATGCGGGCGCGCGAGCGCTCCAGCAGCCCGGCCGCGCTCGCCGTGCCCGCCCGCAGCGCGGCGACGCACTCGGCGAGGGTCTCGGGCGCGGCGCCCACGTTATGCCTCCTCCTGGATCTGCCCGACGCGGAAGTAGCGGCCGTCGTGGTCGGGGGCGTTGGCCAGCGCGGCCCGCTGCCCGAGCGGAGGACGGTCCTCGTCCTCCCGCCACACGTTGACCAGGCCGCCCACCTGCGCCGTCTCGGTGACCTGCGAGGTGTCGACCTGGTTGAGCTTCGAGATGTGCTCGAGGATGGCGCCGAGCTCGACCGCCAGCCGCGCCGTCTCCTCCTCGTCGAGGCCGAGACGCGCGAGCATGGCGACGTGGGCCACCTCGTCAGGGGTGAGGGACATGGGCAGGCATTATCGGCCGGGCAGCGGCAGCCAGGTGAGCACCGCCTGCTCGGTGGGGGTGAACCCGGCGTTGCGGTAGGCGGCCATGGCCGCCGGATTGTCGTCGCGGGTCCACACGCAGGCGAAGGTGACCTGGCGGTGGCGGAAGAGGGTCATGGCGTCCCGGAGCAGCGCGGTCGCCACCCCGCGGCCGCGCGCCTCGGGCCGCACGTAGAGCTCGGCCACCTCGCCCTCGAGGCCGGTCCCGGGGTCGAAGAGCACGCACCAGCAGAGCCCGGCGGCGGCGCCCGCCTGGTCGCGGGCCACCAGCAGGTGGTTCTCGCCGGTGAAGTGACTCCGGGGAAGGGCGGTGCCCGCGGCAAGCTCCTCCCGGGTCTGCTGCGGGTGGGCGTAGCGCCGCTGCTCGTCGAGGGCCAGCTCGGTGAGCATGGCCCGCACCTCGGCGTCGTCCTCGGACGCCAGCCGCTCGATGCGCATGGCTGCAGGCTACGCGCACCGGCCCCGCACCGGCCTCTGGCCCGGCGGCGCGGCCCATACTGCCCCCACCGTCGCTCCTGAGGAGAAGCCGCCGTGATCGTCGCCACCACCGAGAACCTTCCCGGCCACCGCGTCACCCGCGTCATCGGACAGGTCTTCGGCCTCACCGTGCGCACCCGTGGACTCGGTGGCAACATCGCCGCCGCCTTCCGCAGCGTCGCCGGGGGCGAGGTCGCCTCCTACACCAAGCTGCTCGAGGACACCCGCCGCCAGGCCATCGACCGGCTCGTGGAGACGGCCACCGCGGCCGGCGCCAACGCCGTGGTGATGATGCGCTTCGACAGCTCCGAGATCGGCACCACCATGTCGGAGGTCGTCGCCTACGGGACCGCGGTGGTGGTCGAGCCGGCCGGCTGATGATGAAGGTGGCGCTGCTGTGGCTGGCCATCGCCGTGGTGGTGCTCGCCGCCGCGGTGGCCACGTGGAAGCTGGGCTGGGAGCGATACCGCCCCGGCCCCACCGGCCCCACCATCCCCACCGACGAGGTGCTGGTCGACCCCGAGAGCGGCCGGCGGCAGCGGGTGCACATGGACCCGGCCACCGGCGCCCGCGTCTACGTCGACGAGCCCGGCCCGCCGTCGCAGCCGGGCGGCGGGCGCTGACGCTTCCGCTGCCCGGCTCCGGGTGGTACCACTTGCGAATGGGACATGGCGCGGACTTTCTCGGCCGCCTCTGGGGCGGGGGCGCCGGTGACCCGGACTCCCGCCGTGCCGAGATGCTCGACCGGCTCCGCCGCGGCGGCATCCACGACGACCGGGTGCTGGCGGCGATGGCGGACGTGCCACGCGAGGCCTTCGTGATGGAGGGCGACGAGCTGGACGCCTACGCCGACCGCGCCCTCCCCATCGGCCACGGCCAGACCATCTCCCAGCCGCTGATGGTCGGGGTGATCGTCCAGGCACTCCAGCTGCGGCCCGGCGAGCGCGTGCTCGACGTCGGCACCGGCTCCGGCTACCAGGCCGCCGTGATCTCCGCCTCCGGCGGCAGGGTGGTCAGCGTGGAGCGCATCGAGGAGCTGGCCTGGAGCGCCCGGGCGCGGCTGGAGCGGATGGGCATCGACGTGGAGGTGGTGGCCGCCGACGGCAGCGCCGGTCTCGACGGCCGCGGGCCGTTCGACGCCATCGCCGTGGGCGCCGCCGCCCCGCGCCCGCCGCTCTCGCTCATCCGGGCGCTCGCCGACGGCGGCCGTCTGGTGGTGCCGGTGACCGTGGGCGACGAGGGCGAGCGGCTGCTCCGCGTCCGCCGCCAGGGCCGCCACTGCGACATGGAGGACCTGGGGCCCTGCCGCTTCGTCCCCCTGGTCGGCCGCGAGGGCTACTGAGCGCCCACAGGGGGAAGGCTGTCAGCGACGAAGGAGCTGATGGCCTGGGGGAGGCCCCCTCCATTCTGCGCGTCAGCGCAGAGAGCCCAATAGCCCACTGAGGTCGCCGTGGGCCACCTCGCAGGGCCGCCCCGGCGCATGGCGGTAGACGACCGCGCCAGCGTCGGGGACGATCACCGAGGAGGCCGACACCGTGCCGTAGAGGTCGCCGTGGACGCAGGCCCACTCCGGGTCGCGGAGCAGGTCCTCCATCTCCTCCAGCAGCGCGAGCGGCCCGGCGGCGCGGCCGACCGCCTCGTCGAGCCGGACGAGGAGGTGCTCGACCCGGGGCTCGCCGGGCTGGTCGAGGTCGTGGACGCTGAGCACGTGCGGCCCCGGCCGCAGCTCGACCACCTCGAGCGAGCCGGCGCCGTGGGCCACCAGCGCCTGGGTCCGGGAGAGGGCGAGGAGGTTGAAGGGGTTGTACTCGCCGGGGTCGAGTCCGGCCACGAGCCGGCGCACCGCGGCGTCGTCGCCGGCGCCGAGCACCGCCGGCGGCAGCTCGCCCCGGGAGCGGAGGCCAGGGTCGCGCATCTCCGAGCGACGGTTGGTGACCGCCGCCACCCGGCCGTCCGCGGCCACCGCCATCCAGGTGCCTCCGGCGACCAGGTCGCGGCCGCCGGCGATGCGGGGCCGGTCCACCAGCACCGCGGGCGCCGCCGCCGGGCGGCCGAGGAACTCGTCGCGATTGGCGGCGAGCACCACGGGGGCGCCGGGCACGCAGCGCCAGGCGATCAGGATGGTGCACATCGGGAGCCGGTCCTCGGACGGTCAGACGGCGGGGACGCGGAACATCCGCACCACCGGGCCGCCGGGACGCTCCTGGGCCTGGGCGGCGGCCTCGCCGAAGGCGGCCATCAGGATCCGCCAGGTCTGCGCCTCCTCCGGGGGCTGCTCGAGGCCCAGCCGCGAGATGGTGACGGCGTACTGGTCGACGCCGTCGGCCCGGTTGGGATAGCGCGACCGGGTGATGCTCACCTTGACGCCCATCTCGGCGAGGTCGAGGGTGTGGCGGCCGGTCTCGTGGGCCACCGGGGGCGCGGTGAAGTCCTCGTCGGCGCGCTGCCGCAGCTCCCGGAGGAGGCTGTCGGCGCTCAGCTCCTGCCCGTCCTCGGCCATTGCGGAATTGAGCCTACGCCTCCGGACCCCACCGGGGACTCCCCACCCCCGCCCTCCACGTTTAGAGTGGGCGCCGGCCGCGGTACGCAGGGAGCACGGCCCCGTGGCCCCGCCCCACTTCGAGGCGCCGGCGCCCGGCCGGGTATCCCAAGACCGTCATCACCCCCGGAGGCACCCGTTTCATGGCAAAGACCGTCGGTATCGATCTCGGCACCACCAACAGCGTGGTGGCAGTGATGGAGGGCGGCGAGCCCGTCGTCATCGCCAACGCCGAAGGCGGTCGTACCACGCCCTCCGTCGTCGCCTTCACCCGCACCGGCGAGCGACTGGTGGGCACGCTCGCGCGCCGCCAGGCGGCCGTCAACCCCGAGAACACCGTCTACTCGATCAAGCGCTTCATGGGGCGGCTGCTCTCGGAGGTCACCAACGAGGCCAAGCAGGTCCCGTACAAGGTGGTCGCCGGCAACGCCGGCCGCGTCGAGGTGGAGATCGGGGGGCAGCGCCACACCCCCGAGCAGATCTCGGCGATGATCCTGCAGAAGCTGAAGACCGACGCCGAGGCGTACCTGGGCGAGAAGGTGACCGACGCGGTCATCACCGTCCCCGCCTACTTCAACGACGCCCAGCGCCAGGCCACCAAGAACGCCGGCCAGATCGCCGGGCTCAACGTGCTCCGCATCATCAACGAGCCCACCGCGGCAGCGCTCGCCTACGGCCTCGACAAGAAGGCCAACGAGAAGATCCTCGTCTTCGACCTCGGCGGCGGCACCTTCGACGTCTCCGTGCTCGAGGTCGGCGAGGGCGTCTTCGAGGTGAAGTCGACCAACGGCGACACCCACCTCGGCGGCGACGACTACGACCGCCGCATCGTCGACTGGCTCGCCGACGAGTTCAAGAAGGACCAGGGCATCGACCTGCGCGGCGACCGCCAGGCGCTGCAGCGGCTCACCGAGGCGGCCGAGAAGGCGAAGATCGAGCTCTCCCAGCGCCAGGAGACGGAGGTCAACCTCCCCTTCATCACCGCCGACGCGAGCGGTCCCAAGCACCTGGCGCTGAGCCTCACCCGCGCCAAGTTCGAGCAGCTCACCGACGACCTCACCGCGCGCTGCCGCAGGCCCTTCGCCGACGCGCTCAAGGACGCCGGCCTCACCGCCGCCGAGCTCGACGAGGTGATCCTCGTCGGCGGCTCGACCCGGATGCCGGTGATCGCCGAGCTGGTCAAGGAGCTGAGCGGCAAGGAGCCGCACCGCGGCGTCAACCCCGACGAGGTGGTGGCGATCGGCGCCGCCATCCAGGCGGGCGTGCTCAAGGGCGAGGTCAAGGACGTCCTGCTCCTCGACGTCACCCCGCTGAGCCTCGGCATCATGACCGAGGGCGAGGTGAACACCCGGCTGATCGAGCGGAACACCACCATCCCCACCTCCAAGTCGCAGGTCTTCTCGACCGCCTCGGACAGCCAGCCGAGCGTCGAGATCGTGGTCCTGCAGGGCGAGCGGCCGATGGCGCGGGACAACCGCATCCTCGGCACCTTCATGCTCGACGGCATCCCCCCGGCGCCGCGCGGCATGCCGCAGATCGAGGTCACCTTCGACATCGACGCCAACGGCATCCTCAACGTCAGCGCCAAGGATCGCGGCACCGGGAAGGAGAACCGCGTCACCATCACGGGATCGACCACGCTCGACAAGAGCGAGGTGGAGCGCATGGTCAAGGAGGCCGAGGCCAACGCCGAGGAGGACCGCAAGCGCGCTGAGGCAATCGAGACCCGCAACCGGGCTGAGAGCCTCG
>JAQBPH010000627.1:0-4624 GCA_028287625.1 Chloroflexota bacterium
ACCGGCGCCGTCGGCCTGGCCACGAGCCTGGTCAACCTGATCATCGACATGGTGCTCGTCCTCATCCTGAGCATCTACCTCACCGCCAACAGCTCCAACATCGCGAGCTGGCTGCGCGAGCAGGCACCCGCCGGTCACCGCCGCCACGCCGAGCTGGTCATCACCACCGTGAACCGGGTGGTCGGCGGCTACGTGCGCGGGACCCTGACGATGGCGCTGTTCATCGGCCTCGTGGTGGGCGCCGGCATGCAGCTGATGGGCGTCCCCTACGCGGTGATGCTCGGCGCCCTCGCCTTCTTCATGGAGTTCATCCCGATCATCGGGGTATTCATCTCCGGGACGGCATGCGCGCTGGTGGCGGTCACCCAGGGCTGGGGGCTGGCGCTCCTGGTCCTCGGCTACTTCGTGGTCGTCCACATCCTCGAGGGCGACATCGTCGGTCCCCGGGTGATGGGCAAGGCGCTCGGCGTGCATCCCGCGGTGGCACTGCTCGCCCTGGTCGCCGGCGGCGAGGTCCTCGGGCTCTGGGGAGCGCTCTTCGGGGCGCCGATCGCAGGCCTCATCCAGTCGTTCGCCGCCGCCCTCTGGCGGGAGCTCCGCGGCTCCCGCATCGAGATCGCCGGCGCCTCGGAGCCGGTGGAGCAGATCTTCGTGCCGGACGAGGCCGTCGCCGCCAGCCCCGCCGCGGCGGGGCCGCGCCGGCGGGCCGCCGAGGAGAAGTAGCGGGCGGCCCGCTCAGCCCTGCTGCTGCTGCTGCTGCTGCCAGTGGAGCGCGGCGCCGCGCTCGGCGGTCCGCGCCGCTCGCTCGCTCATCCGCGTCACGCGCACCGCGACCTCGGGGGGCGAGGCCTGGGCGGTGCCGTAGAAGACGCCGCGATGGGGGGCGACGTCGCCGTAGTCGCGGCCCACCGCGAGGCGGAGGTGGTGAGGCCCGACGTGGCCGCCGTGGGTGGGGTCGAGCCCCAGCCAGGTGCCGTCGGCGCCGCAGACCTCCGCCCACGCATGGGAGGCGCCGGTGGTCGACCGCTGCTCGCCGGTGGGTCCGAGGTAGCCGCTCACGTAGCGGGCCGGCCAGCCGGCGTGCCGCGCCAGGGCGAGGAAGAGGTGGGTGAAGTCCTGGCAGACGCCCGCGCCCCCGCTGAGCAGCTCGTCGATGCCGCTGTCGACGGTGGTGGCGCCGGTGCTGTAGGTGAACTCCCGTGGGATCCGGACCGCCAGCTCGACCAGGGCGTCGAAGGAGCGGTCGTCGCCGATCCACTCGCGGCGCAGCGTCGCGGTGCTGGAGTCGAGTGGCACCCGCGGGCTGACCAGCGCGAACTCCAACCGTGCGTCGCGCTCGAGCAGCTCGGGCTCCCAGCCGCGCACCGTCGCCCGGCGCCGCTGCGGGGTGCTCTCGACCACCGTCTCCACCGCCAGGCCGAGGGTGTCGTGAGGGTCGCCGATGTCGATGCGGTGCACGGTGTTGCCGAAGAAGTCGACCCGTGAGCGGGGCCCGGCCGGCGGCGACGTCACCAGTGCGAAGGTGAGGGTGCGCTGGCCGCCGCGGTCGCGGGGCCGCATCCGCACCTCGTTGTACGAGGGTGCGACCTGTTCGCTGTAGCGGAGGACGGTGTGGTGTGAGACCGCGAAGGTCAGCGCTGGAGAACCCATGTGTCCTTGCTCCCTCCTCCCTGTGAGGAGTTCACCACCAGGGTCTCGGTGTCGCGCGCCACCCGGGTGAGGCCACCCGGCACCACCCAGGGGCGCTCGTCGAGGAGCACGAAGGGCCGCAGGTCGACCGCGCGCGCCTCGAGGCCGCCGTTGGGGGAGAGGCACAGGGCGCGGGAGAGCTGCACCTCCTCCTGCGCCAGCCAGGCGCGGGGACGGGCCTCGAGCTGGGCGGCGGTCTCCTCGCGCTCGGCGGCGCTCATCAGCTTTCCGAAGCCGATGCCGTAGCCGCCGCTGGCGTCGACCGGCTTGATCACCATCCGCTCCAGGTTGGCGATCACGTGGCGGCGCTGCCGGTCGTCGGAGATGTCGTAGGTGGGGACGTTGTCGATCAGCGGCTCCTCGCCGAGGTAGTAGCGGACCATGGCGGGGACGTACGGGTAGATCGCCTTGTCGTCGGCGACGCCGCTGCCCGGCGAGTTGGCGATTGCGACGTTGCCGCGGCGCCAGGCCTCGATGAGGCCGGGAGGGCCGAGCAGCGACTCCGGCCTGAAGAGCAGCGGGTCGAGCCAGTCGGCGTTGACCCGCGAGTACACCACGTCCACCCGCTCGAGCGCGCCGTTGTGCCGGCAGTAGACCTCGTCCTCGTGGACCACCAGGTCGTTGCCGGTGACCAGCATGGCGCCGATCGCGTCGGCGAGCATGCGGTGCTCGAAGTAGGCGGCGTTGTAGGGGCCGGGGGTGAGCACCGCGATGCCCGCCTGCCAGGGCCTCGGGGCGATGCGCTGGAGGCTGCGGCGCAGCCTGCTGGCGTAGCTGTCGATGCTGCGCACCCCGGCGGCCGCGATCCAGTCCTCGGCCAGCTCCAGCATCGCCTCCCGCGCCACCAGGGCGTAGGCGATGCCGGACGGGACGCGGACGTTGTCCTCCAGAACCATGAAGACGCCGTCGACGCGCACCACGTCGATGCCCGCGACGTGGCAGTGGGTGGCGCGCGGCGGCCGCACCCCCACCAGCTCCCGCAGGTAGCCGTGGCTGCTGTAGACGAAGCGCGACGGGACGATTCCCTCGCGCAGCGCCCGTTGGGCGCCGTAGCAGTCGGCGACGAAGGCGTCGAGGGCCATCACCCGCTGCGCCAGGGCCCTCTCCAGCCCCCGCCACTCGGCGGCGGCGAGCACCCGGGGGATGGGATCGAAGGGGATGATCGGGGCGCCGTCTCCGGCGGGCACGCCGAAGGTGATGCCCCGCGACGCGAACCAGGCGACCGCCCGATCGCGCAGGCCGGTGAGCATCGTCTCGTCCCCGAGGGCGCCGGCCATGGTGCGGGCGTAGGGAGGGCGTGGCCGCCCGGCACTGGTGACGCACTCGTCCGCCGCCGTCGGCAGCGGTGAGGAGGCGGGGCTGGGCGCGGTGCTCGTGACGGCGATCACCGTCTCACGATACGGCCCGGGCGCCGGCTCGGGGTACGGGCGTGGTGCACCAGCCTGGCGCGGCCCCGGTTGGGCGTGTATCGCCGCCGCCGTCGGCTTCCCTGGCCGCCATCGCAGCTCAGGACGTGCGGACGAGGGTGGCCCGGGCTGGGCGGCACATCGTCACCAAGCCGTGCCCCGCGCGGGGGTCGCTCACAGCGGTGTGCGCCGCCGTTCTGTGCAGTCCGTGGGTACCCCGCCGCCACCGCCCTGCGCGATCGTGGCCGGATCCGACCATCGGCCCCTCATGAGAGGAGGGTGTGAGAACCCGTGACCCATCCCGAGAGCATCGTGTGGAGGCGGTGGCGCCGCCTGCCGCTGCTGGCCGCCGCCTCCCTCCTTCCCGCCGCGCTGTCGATCTCGCCTCGCTCCGCCCTCGCCGCGGACTCGTCGGTGGAGCTGACGCGGCTCAGCACCTGCACGACGAGCTGCCTCGCCTTCCTGCCCGCCGACCTCAGCGTCACCACCGGCGGCACGGTGACCTGGGTCGACCCCGCCGTGACCGTGTGCACCCTGCGCTCCACCGCCTCGCCGGACACCGCCTTCCGCGGCGGCGGACTCCCCGGCTACTCCTTCACCTTCACGGTGCCGGGGACGTATGCGTACCACTGCGCCGAGCATCCCGAGGCCCATGCCACCCTCACGGTGGTGAAGGCTGCGGCCGCGGTGGCGCCGGCCCCACGGTCGGTGGCCAGGGCGGCCGCGAAGGCGCCCGCCACCGCCGCGGACCCGTTCGCGGTGACCCCGGTGGTCACCAGCCACACCCCGGGGTACGTCCCCATCGCCCTGGCGGCAGGCTCGATCCTGCTCGCGCTGCTGATCTCGCAGATCGGCGGCCGCCTGGAGTCGAGGTCGGCGGCGAAGCCCTCGAACGGCCGACCCTGACACACTGCGGGCGTTCAGGTCCGCCAACTCCGGAGATCAGGTCATGGGGCGATTCCGCCGTCTTCTCCACGCTCCCCGCACCCGCCGCGGCTGGCTGCTCTCCGGCCTGGCCGGGCTGGTGGTGGCGCTGGGCGTCGCCTACGGGGCCTTCGCCGTCCTCGCCGGGAGCGGCCCGGCGCCACTGAGCCTCAACTCCACCAAGAGCGGCAGCCAGAGCACCAGCCAGCCCGCCATCGGCCACATCGCGGGTTCCTGGACGGTGGGCCCGGGCTCGGTGGCAGGCTACCGCGTCCACGAGAAGCTGGCCGTGCTCCCCGCCCCCAGCGACGCCGTGGGCCGCACCTCCGACATCGCCGGCCAGGCCACCGTCATCAATTCGGGCAGCACCCACACGGTCAGCGCGTCCAGCTTCACGGTGCGGGTGAGCACTTTGACCAGCGACCGCCCGATGCGCGACCAGCGGGTGCACACCCTGGGGCTGCAGACCGACACCTACCCCACCGCGACCTTCCAGCTGGCCCAGCCGGTCACCCTGCCCGCCGACGCCGCCAGCGGGAAGGTGGTCAAGGTGACCGCCACCGGTCCCCTCACCCTGCACGGCGTCACCAGGACGGTGTCGATCC
>JAQBPH010000630.1:0-4106 GCA_028287625.1 Chloroflexota bacterium
ATCGCCGGGATCTACGCGCTCGCCGGCAACAGCACGTTGGTGGTCGCCGGCTCCTATCCCTACGCGCACAGCACCTTCCTCAACCCGGTGGTTCAGGGCAGCAACGACGTCTTCTGCAGCAGCTACCTCTGCCAGGCGGGGCCGAGCCCGGGCTACAACGGTCCGACCGGGCTGGGCACGCCCGCCGGCACGGGAGCCTTCTGACCGGTCCGGCAGCCGCCGTCGCAACAGTACCGTGACGACGTCGCCCGGCGCGGCGGGCGGACGCGGACTCGGGGCGATACTGCGCCCATGCAGGTGCTCACACGCGGTCCCGTCGAGCAGCGCCCCGCTGGCGGCGGCGACGCGATCATCCAGGTCAGCGGGCTGGCCAAGCGCTACGGCGCCATCGAGGCGGTGCGGGGCATCGACCTCGAGGTGCGGCGTGGCGAGATCTTCGGCTTCCTCGGCCCCAACGGCGCCGGCAAGTCGACCACCATCTCGATCCTCTGCACGCTGCTGAAGGCGACCGAGGGCACCGCCACCGTCGCCGGCCACGACGTCGCCCGCGACCCGCACGCGGTGCGGCAGAGCATCGGCCTCATCTTCCAGGAGCCGTCGCTCGACGACCAGCTCACCGCGCGCGAGAACCTGCAGTTCCACGCGCTGGTCTACGGTGTTCCGCGCGCCGAGCGGCGCCGGCGCATCGAGGAGTCGCTGCGCACCGTCGAGCTGCTCGAGCGCGCGGAGTCGCCGGTGCGCACCTTCTCGGGCGGGATGCGCCGCCGGCTCGAGATCGCCCGCGGCATCCTCCACACGCCCGAGGTGCTCTTCCTCGACGAGCCCACCCAGGGCCTCGACCCGCAGACCCGCGCCAACATCTGGGAGCACCTGCAGCGGCTGCGCCGCGACCGCGACCTCACCATGTTCATGACCACGCACTACATGGACGAGGCGGAGTGGTGCGACCGCATCGCCATCATCGACCACGGCCGCATCGTCGCCCTCGGGACTCCCGAGGAGCTGAAGGCGCGCGTCGGCGGTGACGTGGTGACGCTGAGCACCGACGACGACGGCCGCGCCGCCGTCGAGATCGCCGAGCGGCTGTCGGTGATCCCGACCGTGGACGGCGCCGGGCTGCACCTGGAGGTCGCCGACGGCGCCGCGTTCGTGCCCCGGCTGATCGGCGCGCTGAGTGTGCCCGTGCGCTCGGTCACGGTGCGCCGTCCCAGCCTCGACGACGTCTTCCTCAAGCTCACCGGGCGAGCGATCCGCGACGCCCAGGCCGACGCCGCGGACGGCATGCGGCGGATGGCGCAGGTGTGGGGAGGACGCCGCCGATGAGCGTGCTGCGACAGGCCTCGCGGGTGACCGGCGGCATCGAGCGCGGCGGCGGCGTGTGGACGGCGACGGCGCGCGCCGTCTACGTGATCTGGTACCGCGACCTGGTGCGCTACACACGCGACCGGGTGCGCCTGGTCATCTCGCTGGCCCAGCCGCTGCTGTACCTGCTGGTGTTCGGCGTCGGCCTCTCCTCGTCCATCGGCGGCGGGGGCACCGGCCTGCTCGGCGCCACCGCCGCGCCCGGCTCGGTCGGATACGTGCGCTTCATGTTCCCCGGCGTGGTGGGCATGGCGATCCTCTTCACCGCCATCTTCAGCGCCATGTCGATCGTCTGGGACCGCGAGTTCGGCTTCCTCCGCGAGATCCTGGTGGCGCCGATCAACCGCTCGGCGGTGGCCATCGGCAAGGCGCTCGGCGGCGCCACCCAGGCGATGATCCAGGGCCTGGTGATGCTCGCCTTCGCCCCCGTCGCCGGGGTGCACCTCAGCCTGCTCAGCGTGCTCGAGGTGATCCCGCTGCTCTTCATCCTCGCCTTCGCGCTGAGCGCGCTGGGCGTGGCGCTGGCGGCGCGCATGCGCTCCATGCAGGGGTTCCAGATGGTGATGAACCTGCTGCTGATGCCGATGTTCTTTCTCAGCGGCTCGCTCTTCCCGCTCAACGGGCTGCCCGGCTGGATGACGGTGCTCACCCGCCTGGACCCGGTCGCCTACGGGATCGCACCGGTGCGTCACGTGGTGCTCGCGGGCGCCGGCGTGCCCCCGGGGGTGCTCGACCGGGTCGCCGCGGTCACCATCGCCGGCCACACCGTCCCGGTGCTCGCCGACGCCGCCCTCCTGCTCGCCTTCGGCCTGGTGATGCTCGCCGTCGGGGTGTACGGCTTCCGCCGCCGCGACTGATCGGGACACAAGCGTCCGGTGCCGTCAGATCACCCGGCCGGGGCCCCCCGCGGCGTTCTCGAAGGGCAGCCCGGCACCGGCCCAGGCCTCCATGCCCCCCTCGACGTTGCTCACCCGCAGGCCCAGCCGGGCGAGGTAGGCGGTGGCCTGGAGGCTGCGCCCGCCCACCCGGCAGACGGCGAGCCAGTCGGCGTCGCGGTCGAGCTCGGCAACGCGCGTCGGAATCTGCATCAGGGGCACGTGGACGGCGCCGGCGATGTGACCGGCCGCGTACTCGTCGTCCTCGCGGACGTCGAGGATGCGATGGCCCTCGCCGCGAAGGCGGTCGGCGGTGGTCACGGAGACCTCGGACAAGCCCGGCACGCCGCAGATCGTAGCGGGCGCGGGGGGTGGAACGACTGCGCCTTCCCGGTTTGCCCCCGCCGGAGACCGCGAGATTGCTCTCGCGGTCCCAGCGAGGAGGAAATAGGCTACGACGCCGGCGAGGAGGCGGCGTGGACTCGGAGGACCCGCTCGTCGCAGGCGCGCGCCGTCAGGAGGCTCTCGACCTCCAGAGGCGACTCGAGGATCTCGCCACAGCGCAGGCAATGACCGACGAGGTCTCCCGCCACCTCGCTGATGCCCCGCCGGCGGCACTCGCACCGCGGGCAGGCGACGAGGCGGCGGTGGACGTCGGTGTCGGGGAGGAGGGCGGCAAGTGCCATGGCGTCACGGTAGGCGAGGTCCGGCTTTGCAATCGACGGCGACGCGCACAGAAGTGCGGGCGGCGGGCTTGTGCGGTCCGTCCGCGGGGCGCGGCCGCCTCCAGTCCCGCAGCCCGGCCCGGCACTCTCCACCCAGTCGTTCCCCCCTCCCCCACCCGGGGTGCGCCATCGTCAGGTTGATAACCGGGGCCGGAGTCTGCACGATGGTTGAACCGTGAAGAGGGCGGGACAGCATGGCGAGCAGCAGGGGGGGACCCCGGCCGGGATCGACCTCGGGGTCCCCGGGTGCGAGCACGCCGTCGAGATCGGGCGTGGCGGCTTCGGCGCCGTCTACCGCGCCTGGCAGCCGGAGTTCGGCCGCACTGTCGCCGTGAAGGTGCTCGGCCAGGCCGGGCTGGAGGGCGAGACGCGGCAGCGCCTGGGGCGTGAGCTCCGCGCCATGGGCGCGCTCTCCGGGCATCCCCACATCGTCACCGTGCACTCCGCCGGCTTCACCGAGGCGGGGAACCCGTACCTGGTCATGGGCTTCGAGCCGGGCGGCACCCTCGCCGACCGGCTGCGCCGCAGCGGGCCGGTGCCCTGGCAGGAGGCGGTGCTCGCCGGCATCCGCATCTCCGGCGCACTCGAGACCGCCCACCGGGCCGGGCTGCTCCACCGCGACGTCAAGCCGGAGAACGTCCTCCTCTCCGCCTTCGGCGAGCCCAAGCTGGCCGACTTCGGCGTCGCCCAGCTGCAGGGGGCCGCGGCCACCCGCGGCGAGGCGGTGGTGGCGAGCATCCCCCACGCCGCGCCCGAGCTGCTCGGCGGCGGCCGTCCCTCGGTGGCCAGCGACGTGTACGCGCTCGCCTCCACGGTCTACACCCTGATCCGGGGGCGTCCCGCCTTCGCCGGCGACGGCGACGACGGCCCCGACAGCCTGGCGATGATCGCCCGCATCGGCAGCCGCCCGGTCCCCGACCTGCGCGCCCAGGGGGTGCCCGACCCGCTCTGCTCGGTGCTCGAGCGGGCGATGGCCAAGAGCCCCGGGGCGCGGCCACCCTCGGCCCTCGACCTGGGGATGGAGCTGCGCGGCGCCGCCCGCGCCGCCGGCACCCCGCTGCCCGAGCCGCTGGTGCTCGGCATCGAGGCCGGCGACACCGTGGAGCTGGTGGGCGCGCCGCCGCCACGAGCCTGGCGCCGCGCC
>JAQBPH010000057.1:0-10160 GCA_028287625.1 Chloroflexota bacterium
CCCGCACGCCAGGCGGTCAGCGCCGAGTCGAGGACGTCGAGCGGGCTGAACGGCTTGACACCCTCGATGAGGTCGTCCTCGCGGTAGCCGTAGAGGGCGCCCATGGCGAACCGGCAGGCGTAGATGGTGGCCCCCTCCTTGAGGAGGGTCTTGATCTGGTTGTTGATGGCGAGGTGGCCGGGGAACCCCTCCGCGCCCACCGCCGGCCAGCCGCGCGTGCCCGAGGCCATGAGCACCCCGGGGCCGTACAGCACGACGGTGACGTCGAATCCCTTGCGCACCAGGCGGGTGGCGGTGAGCAGGTTGACCAGGCCCACCGAGCCCTCGTAGGGGACGGTGTGCATGAAGATGAACGCCTTCTCTCCAGGCTCCGCCTTGATGTCCTCGAAGATCTTCTCTTCGACGTTGTACATCACCTCGCCTTCGGCGGGGCGGGTGACGTGCACGGTCTTGGCTGGCATTGGGCTCTACCTCCCTTGGGAAATCAGTTGTGGTCCGGATCGGCCTTGAGCGGTTTTCTAGATGCCGGGGGTGTGACTGCGCGGTGGTGGCGTCTGCCAGTGGCGCCGGTGACTGCCGGGCATGGCCTCGATCGCCGACTGCCGCAGCCGCGGCGGCAGTCGGTGGTACACGGGGACGAACAGGTGCCGCCAGAGGCTGGGGACGAGGCCGCGCTCACCGGCGGGGCCGGACCGGCCCAGGTACCGCCTCGCCATCTCCGTCTGGGCGCTCTCCAGCAGGTAGCGCTCGGAGTTGACGCGCAGCCAGCGGGAGAACCTCGCCCTCATGGCGTGCTCACCGGCGCAGGGAGGACAGGGCGTTCTGCGCGGCCACGGAGATGGGCTCGTTGAGGGCGCCGATGGGCGGTGAGTACACGTTCTCCATGGTCGCCAGGTCCTCGAGGGTGATCCCGGTGCGCACCGCCACCCCGAGGAAGTCGGCGCGCTCCTTGATGCCCTCGCCGCCCACCATCTGGGCACCGATCAGCCGGTGGCCGGCGGGCTCGGCGAGCAGCTTCACCCGCACCTTCTTCACGCCGGGATAGTAGCGGGCCCTGGAGATGCCGTCGGCCACGCCCATCACGAAGGGGATGCCCAGCGCCGTGGCCAGGGTCTCGCCGAACGACGTCCCGCCCACCATCCACTTGCCGGCGACCAGGCCCCATGGGACGTAGACGGCGTGGTACGCGCGGCTGCCGCCGGCGGCGTTGGTGCCGGCCACCTTGCCCTGGGCGTAGGCGTGGCTGCCGGTGAGGCAGGCGATGGGGACCCGGTTCACGGCATGCGGCAGCTCGGTGCAGTCACCCGCGGCGAACACCCCCGCCGCCGAGGTGGCCATGCGCTCGTCGACCACCAGGGCTCCGGTGGAGCCCACCTCCAGCCCCGCCGCGGCCGCCAGCCGGGTGTTGGGCTGCTTGTGGGTGCAGACCGCGACCAGGTCGCACTCGATCTCGCCCTCGGTGGTGCGCACCGCCCGCACCGAGCCCTCGCCGAGGAAGGCCTCGACACGGGTGTTGAAGTGGGTGGTGATGCCCATCTCCGCCCACGACTCCTCGACAGGCCGCATGATGTCGGGGTCGGCGAGCTCGGCGAGCGGCCAGGGGTGGGAGTCCACGAGGTGCACGGTGATGCCGCGGTGGGCGAGCGCGGTGACCATCTCCAGCCCCAGCGGCGAGGCCTCGACCACCACCGCGCGCTTCACCGTGTCGAGCACCGTGTCCCACTCCATGGCGCGGCGGATGTTCTTCACGTAGTAGAGGCCGGCGAGGTCTGCGCCGGGCACACCGGGGTCGGCGTAGTCGAACCCGGTGGCGAGGACGAGGCGGTCGTAGGGCACGGTGCCCTGGCCCTCGACCTGCACCTCGCGCCGGCTCACGTCGACCGAGCTGACCCGGGTCTCGTAGCGGATGTCGATGCCCGCCGTGACGTACGCCTCCTTGCTCTGGAGGAAGAGGGCCTCGAAGCTGGGGATCTCGCGGCCGTGGACGTAGGGGATCCCGCAGGGGCTGTACGCGACGTCCTCGTACTCGGTGAAGACGGTGACCGCCGCCTCCGGATCCGCCTGGCGGGCCGCCCCCGCCGCCCCGATGCCGGCCGCACCACCGCCCACCACGACGATCCTCGTCGGCACCAGATGTCCACCTATGTGATCGGCCGATTTACGATAATGAACGGCGCATCCCTTATATAACTCGGTCGTGCGGTGCGTCAAGGTGCCCCGCGCCCCGCGACGGCGAGCTCAGCGAAGGAGGCAGAGAGGCAGATGAAGGAGCGGTCGACCGGCGCCCGCGCCCGGGCGGCGGACCCTCCCCCCGACAGCGCCGCGCCCCCATCCACCGCCGAGAACGAGCTCGGGCGGATCATCGGCAGCCTGGGTCCCAAGATCCGTGAGCTGCGGCAGCAGAAGGGGCTCTCGCTGCAGCAGCTCGCCGAGCGCTCCGACGTCTCGGCGGCGGCGATCCACAAGCTGGAGCGCAGCGGCATGGTGCCCACCATCGCCACGCTGATGAAGCTGGCGAACGCGCTCAACCGTCCCGTGTCCTACTTCGTCGACGAGGAGTCGGTGATCGACCGCCCGGTCGTGTACACCGCCGCCGAGCAGGGCCGCCACGTGTACACCTCCAAGAGCGGGCTGGAGCTGCGCAGCATCTCCGGCGCCTACGGTCGCTTCTTCATGGCGGGCGCGGCGGCGATCGTGAGCCCCAGGGCCGACAGCGGCCGCAAGGCGATGGAGCACCCCGGAGAGGAGCTCGTCTACGTGGTCCGCGGCTCGCTCCAGTTCGAGGTGGACGGCGCGACCCACCGCCTCGAGGCCGGTGACGCGCTGCACTTCCGCACCGACCGTCCCCACCGCTGGTGCAATCCCACCGCCGAGCCTGCCGAGGCGGTGTGGATGGCGCTGCGGCCGATGTAGCCGGGGTGGAGGAGCAGCAGGGCGGCGAGGCCGCATCCCCGCTCCCGCGGGTCGACCTTCCCTCGCAGGTCGGGGTGGTGAACGTCGGTCTCGACCTGCTCGCCGACGCGGTGCGGCAGCAGGGGCGGCCGGTGGTCCAGGTCGACTGGCGCATCCCCGCCGGTGGCGACCCCGGCGCGGTCGCCATGCTCCGCCGCCTCTTCGGCCCGCGCGCCGCCGCGGTCGACGCCGCCAACGCCGAGGTGGTGCGCCGGCTCGACGAGGGGGTGCCGGCGCTCACCGGCGTCGAGCCGGCGTCGGCGGCGCTGCCCGGCCTCGGCGAGCGCACCGTGCTCCACTGCGGGCCGCCGATCGCCTGGGAGGAGATGTGCGACCCGCTCCGCCGCTCGGTGCGGGCGGCGGTGGTGGTGGAGGGATGGGCGAGCGAGCCCGCCGGCGTCGACCCCCTGGTCGAGCGCGGCGAGGTGCGGCTCGAGCCCGCCAACCACCACCGCGTCGTGGTCCCGATGGCCACGGCGATCGGCCCCTCCTCACCGCTCCAGGTGGTCGAGAACCCGCAGGGCGGCACCCGCGCCTTCTCGCCCGTCAACCAGGGCCCGGGCGAGGCCCCCTGGTTCGGGATGGACACCCCGGCGGCGATCAAGCGGCTGCGCCTGGTGCGCGACGTGATCGGGCCGGTGCTCGCCGAGGTGGTGCGTCGCGGCGGCCCGGTCGACCTCGCCTCGCTCGCGGGCCAGGGGCTGCAGATGGGCGACGACGTCCACATCCGCGTCCAGGCGACCACCAACCTGCTGATCCGCCAGCTCCTGCCCCACCTCGCCGCCGTCGAGGGGCCCCAGCGGGTCACGGTGGCCGACTTCCTCTCCCGGAACCACCTCTTCGTCCTCAACCTGGCGATGGCCGCGGCCCGCTCGCTCACCGAGTGGGCGGCCCAGGTCGAGGGCTCGAGCGTGGTCACCTCGATGGCCCGCAACGGCACCACCTTCGGCATCCGGCTGGCCGGGTGCGACCGGTGGTTCACCGCGCCGGCGCCCTCCATCGGGCACGCCCTCTACCACGCCGGCCACGGCGCCGAGGCGGGCGCGTCCGACATCGGTGACAGCGCCGTGCTCGAGCTGGTCGGGCTGGGCGGTGCGGCGGCGGCGGGCTCGCCCTCGGTGGCCGCCTTCCTGGGCGGCACCATGGCCGACGCCCTCGCCGCCACCGAGGCCATGGACCGCATCTGCGTGGGGCGGAGCACCCGCTTCCGGCTGCCCCCCGCGGGCTTCCGTGGCACGCCGATCGGCGTCGACGTGCGCCGGGTGGTGGAGACGGGGGTGACCCCGCACATCACCACCGGCATCCTCCACGCCTCCGCCGGGGTGGGCCAGATCGGGGCGGGGGTGGCGGTGGCCCCGCCGAGCTGCTTCCTGGAGGCGCTGGCCGCGCTCGACGCCGGCTGACCCGCGCGCGGTCAGTGGCTGTGGGGATGCCCGTGGTGACCGCCGTCGTTCGCCGTGGACAGGATCCATCCGGCGCGGCCGTCGATGTCGTCGGTGCCGAGCAGGCGCCTGCGGCCGGCGGCGTGCTCGAGGGCCGCGAGCCAGCAGCGCCAGTAGTCGTAGCCCTCGCCGGTGGGGTGCTCCGCCTCCCAGGCGGCGACGGCGGCGATCAGCTCCTGGCGGAACTCCTCCCAGCCGAGGTGGCCGGCGTCGCAGAGCGCCATCACCAGGCCGAAGGCGCGGCTCTGCCAGGGCTCCGAGAACACCAGCTCGCCGTTGCGCCGCGGCGGGGCCGCCGCGCCGCTGACGTCGAGCTCGCGCAGCGGGGTGCCGGCGCCGCTCACGACCTGACCGGGACCTCTGCCCTGGCGATGCCCACCATGGCGTCGCGGGTCACCAGCGCCGCCAGCTGCTCCTCAGAGAGGTCGTCGGTGCACGCGGGCCGCTCCGGCAGCACCATGTAGCGCACCTCGGCGCTGCTGTCCCAGACCCGGACCTCGACGTCGTCGCCGAGCTCGAGCCCCATCTCCGCGAGCAGGGCTCTCGGCTCGCGCACCGCGCGGGAGCGGTAGGCGGGATCCTTGTACCAGGAGGGAGGGAGACCCAGCACCGGCCACGGGTAGCAGGAGCAGAGGGTGCAGACCACGAGGTGGTGCACCGACGGAGTGTTCTCCACCGCCACGATCTGCTCGCCCTGCGGCCCCTTGTAGCCGAGCTCGGCGATCGCCGCGGTGCCGTCGGCGAGCAGCCGTTCGCGGTACTCGGGGTCGGTCCACGCCCTCGCCACCACCCGGGCGCCGTTGAGCGGGCCCACCGCCTCCTCGTAGTTCCTGATGAAGCCGTCGATCATCTTGGGGTCGACGAGCTGGCGCTCCACGAGGAGCGCCTCCATCGCCTCGGTGCGCAGCGCGGGGGAGGGGCGGCTCGGGTTCTCAGCGCTCACTGGGCAGGCTCCAGGTACTGCTCGAAGAGGTCGACGTGGAGGGCGAAGGGCTCGGCGCCGGCGCCCCACACCTCGCGGGAGTCGAAGCGCACCGCATAGAGGTGCTGGGCGTTCTCGCCCTCGAAGTGGGCGTGGGAGTCGGGGAGGACCTCGGGCTTCTGCACCATCTCGACGGTGCCGGTGCGCCCGCGCACGTACCGGGGCAGGCGGGTGTGGCCGATGGGATGCAGGTCGCGGGCGCGAACCCGCTCGCCGGGCGAGAAGCGCGGCGGGCTGTCGACGGCGCGGATCGAGCCCGCGGCGGTGGGCTGGTAGTCGGGCTTGTGGGGCTCCGGGGCGGGCGGCTCGGCCACCTCCTCTCCCTGCAGCCGGCGGGCGCGGGCGTCGACCGCCCCGGCGGCGAGGATGCCGCTGTCGACGAGCAGGGTCTCGGCGCCGTTCAGCCAGCGCCCGTAGTAGCCCTCGCCGAGGTAGCGGAGCGGATGGAGGCGCTCCATGGCGTGGCGGAAGGCCTGCAGGTTGGTGCCGGAGAGACGCATCGACAGCAGGCTGAGGCCGAAGGCACGGCCCTCCCACGCCTCGCCGAACACGGGCTCGTCGGGGTCGACCGCGGGAGCCGGGCCGTAGCCCTGCATCCCCCCCATGTCGTGGATGCCGTCCATATGGCCTCCTCACTTGCAACAATCACTATCGTGGAGGTCACCGCCTACTGGAGTGGAGGCTACCGCTGTCGCGTCCCGGTCCGCCAGTTCGAGCTCCTCGCCGACGAGCCCGAGGACGTGGCGGGCGGCACCGACACCGGGCCGACGCCCACCGAGTTCCTCCTCGCCTCGCTGGCGACCTGCTTCGCCATGGCCCTGGCCCACGTCGCCCGCAGGCGGCGGCTCGAGCTCGCACCCGACCTGGCCGTCACCGCGGTCGGCGACCACGACGGTCCCCGCTTCGGCGCGCTCCGCGTGGAGGTGCGCTCCAGCCACCCGCGCGAGCAGCTCGAGCCGCTGCTGGAGCGGGCGGCCGCGCTCTGCTACGTGTCCAACACGCTGCGCGGCGCGCCGGCGGTGGAGTACCTCATCGTGCCCGGCTGACCCCGCTGCCGTTCTCGGGGACGCCGATGAGCGGGTGGGTGCACGCGCTCACGTAGGCTCCGCGCCGCCGGAGGTCGGGCTGGGGGCGAAGGTGCCGGCAGGAGAGGCCGCTGCCGACGATGCGCTCGGCGCCGATGAGGACCAGCTCCGGCGCGTATCCGGGGCACCCCTCCATCGCCCGGGAGTCGACCCCCTGCACCGCGTAGGGACACCGCGGACGTGCACCGTCGACAGTCGCCACGGCCGGAGTGTGCCCCGGAGAGCGTAAGAAGTCAGCAACAGTCCGCGGTTGCTGTTGCGCTGGCGCGATACTGACGAAATTGTTGGGATTACTGGAGTTTACGCGGTTCGTGTCGGCGGCTGTCCGGAACAGTCGTCAGCCGGGTTCTGCTACGCTCCCGCCCTGGCCGGAAGGAGGTTTGGGAGGCCGCAGCATGCCGCGGGTCGCGCCGGCGCGTGCGCTGGTCATCGAGGTGAATCCGGAGTACCGTGCCGTGATCGGCTGCTGCGCCGCACTCGCCGACGTCACCGTGGAGGGCGTGGCCACCGTCTCCGCCGGGGTGCGCCGCCTCGGCGACGCCGAGTTCGACCTGGTGATCTGGGGCGTCCCGCCCGGCGACCCCCGCCGGGCGCCGGTGATCGCCCAGATCCACGAGGAGAGCACCGCTCCGCTGCTGCTGCTCGACGAGGCCGACGAGGAGGCGCGGGCCGCGTACGAGGCGGGTGCCGACCAGATCCTCCCCAAGCCCTTCGTCCCCAGCCAGCTGGTGGGGGCGATCAGGGCGGCGCTGCGCGGTCCCGGGCCGACCTCGGTGGTGCCGCTGGCCACCCGCATCGAGCTCGCCGGCACCACCATCGACTCGGAGTCGCGGACCATCACCCGCGACGGTCGCAGCGTCTCCTTCAGCAAGCGCGACTGGGAGCTGCTCACCTTCCTGCTCGCCAACCCCGGGCAGTGGTTCACCGCCGAGGACCTGGTGCGCCTCGCCTGGCGCAGCACCCGGTACTCCGCCGAGCAGCTGCGCAGCTACGTGATGCGGGTGCGCCGCAAGATGGGGCCGCTGGAGCTGCCCTTCGCCGTGACCAGCCAGCAGGGCCGCGGCTACCGCTTCGACCTCGACGGCTCCGAGCGCTGACGCGGACGTCGTTCCGCCGGCAGGTCACGGAACTGGAGTCACTCGAACCTCTTTGCCCTGTACGTGTATGTCGGGCGCTGCTGTGACCCCCATGGCTCACCCGGACCGATGTACTCGATCACCTCCCAGAGAGCTCCATGGTCGTACACGTCGCCGCCCGGCTTCTTCTCGTCCACCGACGTGACAACGGCCTCGATCCGCCGTTTCTCGGTCACCAGCCCCAGCCGCTCGAGAACGGAGGGCGATGGACTCCCCTGCCTGGAGGGAGTCCCTGGATCGATGCCCCCCTCGAGAAAGCCCCGCATCACTGCAGCAGATCGACGTCGGGTGGGTCAGAGCCTTATCCGACGCCAGCGAGGCCGCTCACTCCCAGGGTGGAGCGGACGAGCTCGTCGACAAATGTTCCTTTACCGGATAATCCCTGAGGCTCTGTATCACCTCCTTGACGGTGGCATCGCTGGAAACATAGATGACGATCACGTCCCGTACCCAGGCGGCCAGCTCCGGGCCGCCGGACTTCACAGCCGCCACCCCAGGTTGTGAAGCGATTTTCTGCTTCACCCAGTCGTGGATCGGACGTTCGCCCTACACGGTCGTATTGATGTAGATCCGTGTCTGCACATCCTTTGCGCCAACCGGCGGATATTCTCCACCGCGCTTTCCATCCTTCTTGTCCGAGGCCTTGTACCATTCTGATGCCGACCCCATACGTCATCCAGGTCGGATCGCACAACGGGCTCCAGGTCGTGGCTGACAGCTCCTCGCGATGCCGAAGCCTGCTCTTGGCCTGCGTCACCTCCGTCAGAGTGGGAGGCTTGAACCCGGTCCTGCTGGATGGTCTGCACCCCGCATTGCACGGCGGGCGTGGGCACCGAGTCCTCGGAGGTGCCAGTGGGCCGGCTGTTGCACCTGGCAAGCCACGTCAGCACGGCCTGATTGCCTGCGCTGCGCTGAAGGTCCATCAGGTGGTGGCTTCTTCATTCCCCGACGTCGGGCGATGGGCAGCCTTCCAGAGCGTCTCTTCGCCAACCCTGGACACAAGGGTAGAAGGCTGCACAGGCGTGAAGCGAGGCCACCTGGGCCAACTCCGGGGAAGGCCTGGCTGCCCGAAGGGGCGACGATCAGGGCTGGCCCGCCACCTCGGCGGCGCGCTGCAGCAGCTCGGCCTCGGCGTGCCGGTGGGCCTCCCGCAGCGCCATGGCGCGCGCGCCGAGGGTGCGCGCAGCCTCTCCACAGCCCGCCGCCATCCGCGTCACCACCTCGGGCGCGGCGCCCCCGGGCGCGCTGCGGGTCTGCACGATGGCACGCGGGTCGAGCACCTGGCCGAGGTCGGTGCCACCGAGCCCGAGGCGGCGGCCGATCTGCTCGAGGGCGGCCTGGTCGAGCATCTCCCCGGTGATGTCGATGCCGCGCAGCCCGTCGCGTCCCGCCCGGCTCACCGCGCGGCCCACCACCAGGTAGGCGGTGCGGTAGTCGACGCCGCAGGTCAGCATCACGTGCTCGGCGAGGTCGGTGGCCTGCGAGAAGCCCTGGAGCAACGCCTGCTCCATCCGCTCGGGGTGGACGCCGAGGGTCGCCACCACCTCGGCCATCAGACGGACCACGCGGGTCGCCAGCTGCATCGAGCGGGGCACCTCGCCCTGGGCGTAGATGAGGTTGTCGCTGCGCGCCGAGGGGGTCTTGACCACCGCGAGGTAGCCGCTCACCCGGCCGATCAGCACCCCGGCGGCGCCGCGCACGATCGCCAGCGCATAGGGGTTGCGCTTCTGGGGCATGAGCACGCTCGACCGGGTGTAGGGCCCGGCGAGCTCCACGAAGTCGAACTCCTGGCTGTCCCAGATCTCCAGGTCCTCGGCGAGCTTGGCGAGGTTGGTGACCAGGCTGGCGGCGGTGGCGAGCAGGTCGACGAGGCCGTCGATCTGCCACATGGCGTCGCGGGTGTGCTCGATGACGCCGTCGAAGCCGAGCAGGCGGGCGATGTGGTCGCGGTCGCTGACCAGCCGGCTGCCGTTGACGCACCCGGCGCCGCCGGGGCTGAGGTTGACCCAGTCGAGGCAGGCGAGGAGGCGGTCGGCGTCGCGCAGCGCGGGGTAGGCGAAGGTGAGCAGGTAGTGCCCGAAGGTCGACGGCTGCGCCTGCTGCAGGTAGGTCTGGTCCGGCATCAGCGTCCCCGCATGCGCCGCGGAGACCGCGGCGACGCTGGCGGTGAACCCGGCGGCCTCGCCGACAAGGTCCGCGATCATCGAGCGCAGCAGCAGCCGCAGCGCCACCCGCGCCGCCTCGCGCCGGGGCCGGCCGGCGTGGAGCCAGCCGGCGTCGTCGCCGATGCGCTCGACGAAGTGGCGCTCGCGGCTGTTGTAGGGGTCGCCGTGGATCGCCTCGTAGGGGAAGTCGGCGGCGTCGACGCCGTGCACCTCCAGGAGCAGGCCGAGCAGCCGCCGCGCCGCGGGCTCCGGGACGATCCGGCGGGCGCGGAGGTCGAGGACGTGGGCGATGTCGGCGAGGGTGAGGCCCTCGTGGAGCAGCGGCGCGTCGGCGATCTCGAGGGCGAAGCCGGCCTCGACAAGGGAGGCGGCGGGGGCCTCGTCGGAGGGACCCTGGC
>JAQBPH010000061.1:0-3391 GCA_028287625.1 Chloroflexota bacterium
GATGGCCCCTAGCGGGCCCACCCTCACGCGATGAAAATGCGCCAAGCGCTTCGCGCGGGGCTATTTTCGTATCAGACATCGTGCGCTGGCGCGCCCGATGCCGGCTCCTGCCCCCCCCTCGCCGGCACTCGCCGGCGGCGCTCGCTTCGCGATCGCAATTTGCGCAGCCACCGGCCGAGCTACCAAGCGAGCAACGCAAGCGTTGCTCCTGGAAAACCTCAGGCTCCGCGGAGAGGGCGGCGCAGCGAGGCGCCGCCGGGAAGGCCGTGATGCCCATGCGGGGTTCCAGCGCCCACCCCGGAAGCCGCTCGGGGCGTCGGTGTGAGCAACGCGCAGCGTTGCTCGTGGTGCCTCGGCCGGCGGACCCTTCACGACACGCGCGCGAAGCGCGCGTCGGCCGGGAGTCCGGCCGCGGAGGGGGGTATGCCACGGCATCGGGCGCGCCAGCGCACGATGTCTTTGGCATGAGCGGGGGGAGGCGCAGCCTCCCCCCGGTAAGAACCGGCGGCAGAGCGGCCCCCCGCGAACCTCGACCGGCGGCAGAACTGCCGCGCATCTCAACCGGCCCCACCACTCAGGGCCTCTCCACCGGCCCCCACAACACCCGGCATCTCCACCCCGTGGCAGATCGGCCGAGCATCCCCAACCGGCCGCACGAGCAGCCGCGCCACGCAACCGGCAGAGTGGCCGCGCGCAGCCGCCCCGGTACAATCCGGCACCTCATGCCAACCCGCACAGAACGAGATTCGATGGGCGAGTTCCAGGTGCCCGTCGACGCCTACTACGGCGCCAACACGATGCGGGCGGTGGTCAACTTCCCGATCAGCGACCTGCGGCTGCCGCGCGGGTTCATCCGTGCCCTGGGGCTGATCAAGCAGGCGGCGGCGCAGACCAACGCCGAGCTGGGGCTGCTCGAGCCGCGGCTCGCCGAGGCGGTGGTGCGCGCCGCCCAGGACGTCGTCGACGGCACCCTCGACGACGGCTTCGTGGTCGACGTCTTCCAGACCGGCAGCGGCACCTCGACCAACATGAACGCCAACGAGGTCATCAGCAACCGCGCCATCGAGCTGCTCGGCGGGGAGCAGGGCTCGCGCACCCCGGTGCACCCCAACGACCACGTCAACCTCGGGCAGTCGAGCAACGACGTCATCCCCAGCGCCATCCACGTCGCCGCCGCGGTCGACATCCACGTCCGGCTGATTCCCGCCCTGGTTCGCCTGGAGAGCTCGCTCCGGCACAAGAGCGAGCAGCTGTGGGGGGTGATCAAGACCGGCCGCACCCACCTCCAGGACGCCACCCCCATCCGCCTCGGCCAGGAGTTCCTGGGCTGGGCGGGGCAGATCGAGCGGGGACGCCGTCGCGCCGAGACCGCCCTCGAGGAGCTCACCGAGCTGGCCCTCGGCGGCACCGCGGTGGGCACCGGCGTGAACACCCATCCCCAGTTCGCCGGACGGGTGATCGAGCGCGTCGGCGAGGCCACCGGGGTGGGCTTCCGGGAGACCGGCAACCACTTCCAGGCGCAGTCGCGGCTCGACGGCGTGGTCGCGGCCAGCGGCGCGCTGAAGACCATCGCGGTGTCGCTGTACACCATCGCCAGCGACCTCCGGCTGCTGGGCTGCGGGCCACGCGCGGGCATCGCCGAGATCGCGCTGCCGGCGGTGCAGCCGGGCTCCTCCATCATGCCCGGCAAGGTGAACCCGGTGATCTGCGAGTCGGCGACGATGGTCGCCGCCCAGGTGATCGGCAACGACGCCACGGTCGCGTTCGCCGGCGCCGCCGGGTCGCTGCTCGAGCTCAACGTGATGATGCCGGTGGCCGCCTACAACCTGCTCCAGTCGATCGCCATCCTCTCGGCCAGCGCCGTCAACCTCGCCGAGCAGGCGGTGGACGGCGTCGAGGCCACCGACAACGGCCCCCGCCTGGTCGAGCAGGGTCTGATGACCTGCACGGCGCTGGCACCGCGGATCGGCTACGACGCCGCCGCCGCGATCGCCAAGGAGGCCCTCCGCAGCGGCCGCACCGTTCGCGAGGTGGCCCGCCAGCGCACCGACCTCAGTGAGGACGAGCTCACCGAGCTGCTCGACCCGGTGCGGATGACCGAACCGGGCTAGAACCGAGGGCTATACTGCGCCGCCATGACGATCGACGAGATCAAAACGGTGTGCGTCATCGGTGCGGGCACCATGGGCAGCCAGATCGCCCACCAGGTCGCCCTCGGCGGCTACCCGGTCCAGCTGTACAGCCGGTCCGCGGAGCGTCTCCAGTCGGCGGTGAACGGCACCGCCTCGCTCCTGCGCAAGCGGGTGGACCGGGGGAAGCTGGACGCCGAGGAGTGCCAGCGGGCGCTCGACCGGGTCACGACCTCGACCGACCTGGCCGAGGCCGCCGCCGGCGCCGACCTGGTGATCGAGACCATCGCCGAGGACCGCGACGCCAAGCGTGCCGTCTACCCGCAGATCGACCAGGCGGCGCCCGCCCACGCCATCCTCGCGAGCAACTCGTCGACGATGCCGTCGTCCTTCTTCGCCGACCTGGTGACCGATCCGGCGCGCCTGCTCAACATTCACTTCTTCAACCCCGCGCTGGTGATGCAGCTGGTCGAGGTGGTGCGCGGCCCGCACACCGGCGACGACGCCGTCGAGACCTCGATGGAGTTCGTGCGCCGGGTCGGCAGGACCCCGGTGCTGGTGCGCAAGGAGACCTACGGGTTCATCGCCAACCGCATCCTCTTCATCGCGATGCAGGAGGCCTTCAGGCTGGTGGAGGCCGGCTACTGCACCATGGAGGACTGCGACCTGGCGGTGCGCAACGGGCTCAACTGGCCGATGGGCCCCTTCGAGCTCGCCGACCTGGTCGGGCTGGACGTCACCCGGGAGATCCTCACCCAGGGCCACCTGCAGACCGGGGAGGAGCGCTGGGCACCGACGCCCATCCTCAGCGACCGGGTCGCACGCGGCGAGCTCGGACGCAAGACCGGCAAGGGGTTCTACGAGTCCAAGCGCTAGCGCTGCGATGCCGATGTTCGAGGCGCTCCAGCAGCTCTTCGCCGCCACCCGGGTGCGCCGCGAGCCCGTCCCCTACGTGATCTGCCGGCTCCAGCCGGGCACTCCCCTCGAGCCGGTGGTGCAGCTGCAGCCGCCGCCGCTCTGCGTGACCGTCGAGTCCGACGGAGCCACCGTCTTCCTCCCCGAGCCCGAGCTGCCGGGTCTCCAGTCGGCGGTGCCCGTGGCCGAGCACCACGGCCCGTGGACGGTCTTCGGCCTCTACGCGCCCTTCGATTTCGGCGTCACCGGCTACCTCGCCCAGGTGTGCGAGGCGCTCGCCGCCCGCGGCATCCCGGTGCTCTCGCTGGCGACCTACCGCCGCGACTACATCCTTGTCCCCGGCGAGC
>JAQBPH010000066.1:0-3053 GCA_028287625.1 Chloroflexota bacterium
CCGGGCCGCCCTCGTCGCCGAGGCTGGCGCGCAGCGCCAGCAGCCGCGGGCTGCGCCGCACCGGCCACGGCTGGGGATCGTCGACGCGGCGCACCGCCGCGGGCAGCGCCTCGCGCTCGGCGAGGCAGTGGGCGCGCACCAGCTCGAGCGGCGGCAGGGCGACGCAGGTGCGCCCCGCCTCCATCACCCGGTGCAGGAGCGGCCGTCCCGGCAGGCTCTCGTCGGCGAGGCCGACGACGTCCCCGTGGCCGGGGTCGCGGAACACCTGGTGGACGCCCGGATCGGTGTGCTTGGCGGAGCTCAGCTTCATCACCGGCCGGTCGACGCCCGCCTCGCACTGCGCCACCAGCTTGTAGACGCCGCCGAGCGAGGGCGCGTCCGCGGAGGTGCCGAGCATGGTCCCCACCCCGAAGGCGTCGATGGGGGCTCCGCCGCGCACCAGGGCCTCGATGCGGTACTCGTCCAGGTCGTTGGAGGCGATGATCCGGCAGGACTGCATCCCGGCGGCGTCGAGCATCCTGCGCGCCATCGCCGCCTCCTCGGCGAGGTCGCCGGAGTCGATCCGGATGCCGGCGAGGGACACGCCGGTCGCGGTCGACGCCGCGATCGCGCCGGCCACGCCGCGCTCGGTGTCGTACGTGTCGACGAGCAGCACGGCGAGGCCGGGGTACTCGCGGAGGAACGCGTCGAAGGCGGCACGCTCGCCGTCGGGCCCGAAGGCGAGGACGTAGTGGTGCGCCATGGTCCCGGTGGTCGGAATGCCCAGCCGCCGGCCCGCCACCGCCGTCGCCGTCCCCGCGGCGCCGGCGATGTAGGCCGCCCGGGCCACTCCCAGGGCGGCGTCGGGGCCGTGCAGGCGCCGGAGCGAGAAGTCCCAGACCGGCCGGCCGGCGGCGGCGTCGACGATCCGCGC
Organism: Chloroflexota bacterium; assembly: GCA_028287625.1. GTDB lineage: Bacteria > Chloroflexota > Dormibacteria > Aeolococcales > Aeolococcaceae > CF-96. Next base: position 914 of record JAQBPH010000066.1, read on the forward strand.
CGCCTTGCTGGCGATCATCGTCTGGTGGTTCACGATGGCGAGCAGCGCCGACTCCGCCAGGGTGGCCTCGACCCGCGGGGCGGTGACCCGCAGCAGCGGCACCTCGGCGCCGACCACGGTGCCCTCGGCGATGGCCTCGACCCGGCCGGTGAAGCCGAGCCGGGAGAGGTGGTCGAGAAAGTCGTCCTGGTAGATCCCCTGCCGGGCCAGCCAGTCCAGCTCGACCTGCTCGAAGCGCAGCCCCTCGAGATAGGCGAGGGCCTGCTCGAGGCCGGCGGCGACCAGGTAGCCACGATGGCGCGGGAGGCTGCGGACGAAGAGCTCGAAGGTCACCTCGCCGTTCAGCCCGGCATGGAGGAACGACTGCGCCATGGTGAGCTCGTACTGGTCGCAGTGCAGCCCGTAGCCGGCGTCGGACAGGGCAAGCGGCCGGGTCTCGGTCACAGGCGATCCCCCGCAGGGAGGACGTTCGGCACAGAGGCTATCACCCGCTCCACGGCGGCGAGGCCGGTCGCGGCGCTCAGCTCCGCCCCCCCGCCCCGGCGCGGATCGCCGCCGGCGTGCGCGAGCGCCGCGGGCTCCAGGCGGGGCGGCGCTCGACGAACTCGTAGAGCATCGCCGGGCGGCCCGGCACCCCCTTGACCACCACGCCGGTGCTGCGCACCAGCCCGGACTGCTCCAGCTCGCGGCGGAAGTTCGAGGCCTCGTGGGTGACCCCGGAGATGGCCTCGTAGAGCCGCCTCGCCTGGGGCATGGTGAAGCGCTCGGGGAGCAGGCCCACGGCGATGTTCGAGTACCAGAGCTTGCCGCGGAGCCGCTCGGTGCCCTCGGCGATCATCGCGCCGTGGTCGAAGGCCACGTCGGGGAGGTCGTCGACGGGGAACCAGCGGGCGGTGGTGTCGCCCTCGTGGAGCACCGCGGCGTCGATGAGGGCCAGGTAGGAGATCGACACGATCCAGCCTCGCGGGTCGCGGCTGGGATCGCCGTAGGTGTGCAGCTGCTCGAGGTAGACGGCGCCCACCCCGGTCTTCTCGGTGAGCTTGCGCTGGGCGGTCTGCTCGGGCAGCTCGTCGTCGTTCATGAAGCCGCCGGGGAGGGCCCAGCGGCCCTGCTGGGGGGGCTCCTCCCGGCGCACCAGGAGCACGTGGAGGCGGCCGGTCAGAGGTGCGAGGATGACCGGATCGGCAGTGAGCGCCGCGGGGGCCGCGTAGCCCGCGGAGTTGACCGCGGTGAGCCTCGGCATGCACCGCTGAGGCTAGCAGCCGCGACGTTCCTGCATGCTGGCGCGATGCCCAGCGCCGAGCTCGCCCTCCCCGGTCCGCTCGACGTTCGCACCTCGCTGGAGGTCTTCCGCCGCTGGGGCGACGACCTCGTCGATCGCTGGGACGGCGAGGTGCTGCTCCGCACCCTCCGCAGCGGCGGGGAGCTGGTCGCCTGGGCGGCGGCCCCGGCCGGCGACACCGGCTCGCCGCGCCTGCGGGTGAGCGTCGACGACGGCGCCCACCTCGAGGCCGCGGTGGCCGCCGGCCACGCCCTCTTCGTGACCGCGCCGGAGGCGTTCGAGGGCCTCCGCGCACGCGATGCCGCGGTGGCGGCGGCGGAGGCTCGCCACCCCGGTGTCCGCGGCGTCCGCGAGCCCGACCTGCTCACCGCGCTGGTCCGGTCCATCAGCGCCCAGCAGGTCAACCTGCGCTGGGCGGCGACCACCCGGTCCCGGCTGGTGCGCGTCACCGGGGTGGTGCGCAGCGCCTGCGGACGCGAGGTCTGGGCGCTCGACCCCCAGCGGCTGGCGGAGACCGACCCCGCCGAGCTCCGCGCCCTGCAGTTCACCACCCGCAAGGCGGAGTACATCGCCGGCGTGGCCGCCGAGGTGAGCGCGGGCCGCCTCGACCTCGAGCAGCTGAGCGCCTGCGGCGACGAGGAGGTCATCGAGCGGCTGGTGGCGGTGCGCGGCCTCGGCCGCTGGACCGCCGAGTGGGTGCTGGCGCGCACCCTCGGCCGCCCCCGGGTGGTGGCCGGCGACCTCGGCGTGCGCAAGGCGGTGGGCGCGGCCTACCTGGGCGGACGGATGCCCACCGAGGCCGAGGTGCGCGCCCTCACCGCCCACTGGGGAGCCGGGGCGGCGGTCGCGCAGGCGGTG
>JAQBPH010000080.1:0-8306 GCA_028287625.1 Chloroflexota bacterium
GGCTCGTCGAGGAGCAGCAGGCTGGGCCCGCTGGCGAGGGCGCGGGCGATCTCGAGGCGGCGCTGCAGGCCGTAGGGCAGGTTGCGCGCGTAGACGTCGGCGTACTGCTCCAGCCCCAGCCGCTGCAGCGTCGCCAGGGCCCGCTGCTCGACGGCGCGCTCCTCGCGGCGGGCCCGCGGGGTGCGCAGCATCGCGTCCCACACCCCGGCGCGCATCCGGCAGTGCTCGCCGACCATGACGTTGTCGACCGCGGTCATGTAGGCGAAGAGGCGGATGTTCTGGAAGGTGCGGGTGATGCCCAGCCGGGCGATGCGGTGCGGGGGCAGCCCGGCGATGCTCGCCCCCGCGAAGCGGATGTCGCCGCCGTCGACCGGGTACAGCCCCGTGATGCAGTTGAAGGCGGTGGTCTTGCCGGCTCCGTTGGGGCCGATCATGGAGACGATGGCCTGGCGCTCGACCTCGAAGGAGACCCCGTTCACCGCATAGAGGCCGCCGAAGCGCTTGACCAGCTCCTCCACCTCGAGCAGCGGCGTCATGCTCGTCCCCTCACCGCGGCGAGCGGCTCGGACTCGCCGCCCGCCTGCAGCTCCACCTTGCGCGCCCGGCTGGGGATGAGCCCGGCCGGCCGCAGCAGCATGATGCTGACCAGGATCACGCCGTAGGCGACGTAGACGTACTTGCTGTAGTCGACGCTCGACAGGGCGGTGAACCCGGTGGTGTTCCCGAATGTCATCGACCACTCCTGGGCGTGGGGCAGGATCCAGAAGATGATGAAGCTGATCAGCAGGCCGCCCACGGCGGCGCCGGTGATGCTGCCGATCCCGCCCAGAACAACGGTGCTCAATGCGGTCACCGACACCGCGAACTGGAAGTCGTCGGGCGAGACGATGCCCAGCTCGGCGCCGTAGAACGCGCCCGCGAAGCCGCTGACCGCGGCGCCGATGGCGAAGGCGAGCAGCTTGGTGCTCACCGTGTTGATGCCGGTGGCGCTGGCCGCGACCTCGTCCTCGCGGACCGCCACCCAGGCGCGGCCGATCCGTGATCGCTCCAGGTTGCGCAGCACCACGATGATCAGCGCGATGAGAACCAGCAGGGCGTAGTAGTAGGGCCGGGGGTCGATGCCGAAGTCGTGGCCGAAGAGGCTGGGGTGGTGGATCCCGGTGATGCCGTTGGGGCCGCCGGTCTGGCCGAACGCGTTGTTGTTGGCGGCGTCGGGGATGATCTCGCCGAATCCGAGGGTGACGATGGCCAGGTAGTCGCCGCGCAGCCGCAGCGTGGGCGCGCCCAGCAGCGCGCCGAAGAGCGCGGCCACCGCCGCGCCGAGGAAGAGGATGATCCAGAACGGGTAGGGCCAGAAGGGGATGTGGAGCACGTCGCCGTGGCGCGACGACGCCAGCGAGCCGCAGGTGTAGGCCCCGATGGCGAAGAACGCGGCGTAGCCGAGGTCGAGCAGCCCGGCGAACCCGACCACCACGTTGAGGCCGAGGGCGAGCAGGGTGTAGATCGCCGCCGCCCCCGCCGCCCAGCTGATGAACTCGATCGACTGGCGGAAGATCAGCGGCACCAGCGCGCCGATCACGAGGGCGACGGCGGCCAGGACCAGGCCGCTGCGCGCCGCGATCGGCCGGCGGAAGCCGTAGGCGAGGCAGCAGAGCGCGAAGCCGGTCAGCGTCAGCCAGACCGCGTTGTCGGTGAGGGCGAGGGGGCTGAGCTCGCCGAAGAGCGGCTCCTCGCGGCGCTTCGCGATCAGGTACCAGACGGTGACCGTGCACACCATCCCCACCGCGGCGAGGACGGCGCGCTGGCGTGCCCACCGGTAGGGCTGCCCCCGTCTCAGCCGCAGGCTGACGGCGTCGTACGCGGCGCCGGCGAGCAGTCCCAGCATCGACAGGCACATCAGGTCGACGAGCACGCTGCCCACCCCCCGGGGCGGCGAGGCGACCACGTCCATCGGGCTGGCGCCGATGCCGTTGGCGGTGGGCTCGACGAACCAGGGGAGCAGCCAGCCGCCGAGGAGCATCATCAGGCCGCCGATCACCAGCAGCCAGTACACCGACGACGACTCCTGCGCGCGGGTCTCCGCCGCGGTGGCGGGGAGGTCGACGTCGCCCAGTCCGGCCACGGGCTCAGGCACGGTCGGGCACCCGCATGCCGAGCAGCCCGACGGGACGGAAGGTCAGCACCACGATGAGCATGGCGAAGACGATCGAGTTGCTCCACTGGCCCGAGGTGATCTGGCCGCCGAAGACGTAGATCAGGCCGATGAGGAAGCCGCCCAGGCCGGCGCCGACGATGTTGCCGATACCGCCCAGAACCGCCGCGGTGAAGGCGATGATGCCGAAGCCGAAGCCCAGGTTCCAGACCACCGAGTCGAAGAAGATGCTGTAGATCAGGCCGCCCGCGGCCGCCAGCGCCGAGCCGATGAAGAAGGTCGCGGCGATGGTGCGGTTGATGTTGACGCCACTGAGCAGGGCGGCGTCGCGGTCCTGGGCGGTCGCCCGCATCGCCTTGCCCAGGCGGGTGGAGCGGATGAACGCCTGGAGGGCGAACATCATCAGCAGCGCCATCCCCACCACGAAGATGTCGGCCCAGTGCACGTCGACGCCGCCGGCGGTGAAGGCGGTACCGCGGATCCAGCCCTCCTTGTCGGTGCGCACGTTGCTGCTGCCCTGGGTGACCAGCATCGACCCCTCGAGGATGAACGAGACGCCCACCGCGGTGATCAGCGGGGCGAGGCGGGGCGCGTCGCGGAGCCGGCGGTAGGCGACCCGCTCGATGAGCACGCCGGTGATGCCGGTTGCGGCCATGGTGAGCGGGAAGAGGATGAGCAGGACCACCGCCAGACCCAGCGGGCCGCGGGTCGCGAGCGAGCCGAGGCTGACCCCCCAGAGGCTCATCCCGATCCAGCTCAGCCCGCGGCCGATCTCCTTGCCGTACACGGCGCTGAGGGTGAAGACGTCGCCGTGGGCGAAGTTGATCAGCTCGATGATCCCGTAGACCATGGTGTAGCCGACCGCGATCAGGGCGAAGATGGCGCCCTTGGTGATCCCGTTCACCAGCTGCGAGCCCGCCACCGAGAGGCCGCTGCGCACCGCGACGTCGACGATCATGAGCACCAAGGCGCCGATCAGCACCGTCGGGAACGCCCTGCTGCCCAGCTCGGCGAGCCCGCCGCCGCGGAGCAGGGTCCGGCGGCGGGCGAGCGGAGGCAGCGCCGCCCGCACCTCTCCCTGACCCTCCACCGTCATCCTCCCGGCGCGCCCCCACCGCCCGGGCTGCCACAGAGCTGGGCGGGGAGAGCGGAGCTGCCCCCGCTCTCCCGCCAGGGCATCAGGGTACCGCCTCTCAGCTCGCGGAGGGGGAGACGGTCTCGCGACCCACCCACTTGCCGCCGGTCGCCTTGTAGACGCTGAACTGGTGATTGAGGGTGTCGCCGTTGGAGTCGAACTTGGTCTCGCCGATGGTGCCCTTGTAGTCGATGCCCTGCACCTTGGCGATCACCTTGGTGCGGAAGGCCACAGGATCCGCGGGGAGCTTGGCGCCGTTGTCGACGAGCACGTCGTGAATCGCCTGGAGAAGGATGTTCATGCAGTCGTACCCGTAGGTCGAGTAGGCGACCACGTCCTGTCCGTAGCGCTGCTTGTACTGGGTGATGAACTGCTGGGCGCTGGCCAGCTTGGTGGTGTCGGGAGCGCTCGACGCCTGGGCGCCGTCGCCCTGGGCGCCGGAGTCGACGAAGAACTGCGGGTCGACGGTGCCGTCACCGCTCAGGAACTGGGCGGTGAGGCCGGCGTCGGCCATCTGCTTCTTGAGGATCCCCGAGCCGTTGGAGGCGACGCCGCCGAAGAAGACGGAGTCGGCGCCCAGACCCTGCGCCTCGGTGATCTGGGGCCGGAAGTCCTTGGTGTCGCCGGGCAGCGAGACCCGCTTCGCCACGGTGCCGCCGAGCTTGGTGAAGTCCTGGTCGAAGTAGTTGGAGAGGTCCTTCCCGTAGGTCTCCTGGTCGTCGATGTCATAGACCTTCTTGAGGTTCAGCTCCTTGTATGCCACCTGGGCCATCACCTGCGCCTGGACCACGTCGTTGGAGATCACCCGGAAGTAGGTGGTCTTCCCGGCCGGCTTCAGCGAGGCGGTGTCGATGTCGGGGTCGGTGCCGGGAATGGTGAGGCCGGGGTCGGTGTTCGAGGGGCTGATCTGGACCACGCCGGCCTTGTTGGTGATCGGCAGCTCGGCGACGGCGACGCTGGAGTTGAAGGGTCCGACGATGCCCACCACCGCCAGGTTGGCCACCAGCGAGGTCACGTTCTGGGCGCCCTGCTGGGGGTCGTGCTTGCCCTTGGCCACCGAGGAGTCGTCCTTGGCGATGTAGTTGACGGTGCAGCCGCCGAGCAGCTTGGCGGCGTTGGCCTGGTCGACGGCGAGCTTGACACCCTTCTCGGTGCCCCCGCCGATGGAGGCGTCGCCGCCGCTGGTGGGCAGGTCGCTCGCAACCGTCACCGAGCCCACGCAGGAGCTCAGCGGCCCCGAGCCGCCGTTTCCGCCGCTCCCGCCGGTGGTGGAGGTCCCGCAGGCGGCGAGCGCGGCGAGGGAGACGATGCCGAGTGCCGGCAGGACTCGGGCCTTGATGCGTTCCATCCGATCTCCTCTGACCGGCCGACGGCGCGGGCGTGTCGTCGCCCCGGCGGCCCGGCTGATTGCGCGCCATTTACCCTGATGCTGGTGCGCGGACCTCTGGATACGCGGGGAGGAGGGGGAATGTCAATCAACTGATGGGTGATTTTTTGGCGGCGGCCGATCTCGTGCCCGGCCCGGGCGGTACTCTCAGCGCGGGGGTGGGTCGTGTCCCTGTTCACCTGCCTCGGCCCTTCGGAGATCGCCAGTGAGCCAGATCCAGCAGCCCGGGCCCGAGGTGGCGGCGGGATGGCGTGAGCGCGACGCCGCCCATCTCGCCACCTGCTACAGCCGCTACAGCGACCTGGTGGTGGAGCGCGCCGAGGGCGCCCACCTCCACACCGTCGACGGTCGTGACATCCTCGACTTCGGCTGCGGCATCGGGGTCACCAACCTGGGCCACGGCCACCCCGCGGTGCTGGCCGCGGTCCACGCCCAGGTCGACCGCCTGCTCCACACCTCGGTGACCGCGCACACCCTGCCCATGATCGAGGCGGCGGAGGAGATCGCCGGGGTGTCGCCGGGCGGCCTCGAGTCGGTCTTCCTCTGCAACAGCGGCGCCGAGGCGGTCGAGGCGGCGATCAAGCTGGCCCGGAAGTCGACCCGCCGGAGCGACGTGATCGCCTTCCTCGGCGCCTTCCACGGGCGCACCTACGGGGCGCTCACCCTCACCGCCTCCAAGGCCAAGTACCACGCCGGGATGGGCCCGCTGCTCCCCGGTGTCCACCATGTCCCGTATCCTCGCGACGGCGAGGGGGAGGAGGCGGTGGCCGAGATCGAGCGCCTCCTCGCCAGCGTCGTCGACCCCGGCGACGTCGCCGCCGTGGTGGTCGAGCCGGTGCTCGGCGAGGGCGGCTACGTGGTGCCCCCGGAGGGGTTCCTGCCCGGCCTGCGGCGGCTCTGCGACCGTCACGGCATCCTGCTCGTCGCCGACGAGGTGCAGACCGGGTTCGCGCGCACCGGCCGGTTCTTCGCCGTCGAGCACACCGGCACCCAGCCGGACATCATGTGCCTGGCCAAGGGGCTGGGCAACGGCATGCCGGTCGCGGCCATGGTGGCCACCCGCGAGGTGATGAGCGCCTGGCACCCCGGCGACCACGGCACCACCTACGGGGGCAACCCGGTGGCCTGCTCCGCCGCCGTGGCGGTGATCCGCACGATCCGCTCGGAGGGGCTGGTGGAGCGCTCGGCGCGGCTCGGCGACGCGGTGCTGGAGCGCGCCCGGGGCTGGCCGGCGCTCTGCCCGCACCTCTCCGACGTCCGCGGCCTCGGGCTGATGATCGGCCTGGAGTTCACCACCCCGGAAGGTGCCCCCGACCCCGCGGTGGTCGCCCGGATCCGCGAGGAGTCGCTGCGCGGCGGCCTGCTGCTGCTCAGCTGCGGCACCGACGACAACGTCATCCGGCTGATCCCGCCGCTCACCATCCCCGAGGCGGAGCTCGACCAGGGCCTGGAGATCCTCGAGGAGGCCCTCGGGACCTGCGCGGGGGGGAACGGGGGAGTCCCCCGAGGATGACCGCAGCGGCGGAGCGGCACGGCAATCACATCGGCGGCGGCTCCGTCGACGCCGCCGGCGCCGTCTTCGAATCGCTCAACCCCGCCCGCCGCGACCAGGTGATCGGCGTCTTCCCACGCAGCGGCGCCGCCGAGGTCGACGCCGCGGTGGCGGCGGCGCGGGCGGCCCAGGCCGCGTGGCGGGCGACGCCCTGGCCCGCCCGCGGCGAGATCATCCTGCGCGCCGGCCTGCTCCTCGAGGAGCGCAAGGAGGAGATGGCGCGGCTGATGACCCGGGAGATGGGCAAGGTGCTGGTCGAGGCCCGCGGCGACGTCCAGGAGGGCGTCGACATGGCCAAGTACATCGCCGGCGAGGCGCGCCGGCCCTTCGGCGAGACCGTGCCCAGCGAGCTGCGCGACAAGTGGGCGATGACCATGCGCCAGCCGCTCGGGGTGGTGGCGATCATCACCCCCTGGAACTTCCCCGTCGCCATCCCCACCTGGAAGCTCTTCCCCGCGGTGCTGGCGGGCAACACGGTGGTGTTCAAGCCGGCCGAGGACACCCCGCTCTGCGCCCTGCGGCTGGTGGAGATCCTCGAGGAGGCGGGACTTCCCGCCGGGGTCGTCAACATCGTCTTCGGCCTCGGCCCCGAGGCGGGCGAGGCGCTGGTGCGTCACCCTGGCGTCGCCGCCGTCTCCTTCACCGGCAGCGTCCCCACGGGCCGTCACATCGCCGAGCTCTGCGGCGGGATGCTCAAGCGCTGCTCGCTGGAGCTGGGCGGCAAGAACGCCATCGTGGTCATGGACGACGCCGACGTGGAGCTGGCCGTCGACGGCGCCCTCTGGGGGGCCTTCGGCACCAGCGGCCAGCGCTGCACCGCCTCCTCGCGGCTGATCGTCCACCGCCGCCGCCTCGCCGACTTCACCGACGCGCTCGTCGACCGTGCCTCGCGCCTGCGCCTGGGCGACGGGCTGGTCGAGGGCGTCGACGTCGGCCCGGTCATCAACCCGCGCCAGCTCGAGCGCATCCACGGCTACACCGAGGTCGGGGTGGCCGAGGGCGCGAGGCTGCTGTTCGGCGGCGAGGTGGCCCGCGAGGACGAGCTCGCCCGCGGCTGCTTCTACCGCCCCACGGTGTTCGCCGACGTCGCCCCCGGGATGCGCATCGCCCAGGAGGAGATCTTCGGCCCCACCACCGCGGTGATCCCGGTCGGCTCGCTCGACGAGGCCCTGGAGGTGGCCAACGGCACCGGCTACGGGCTCAGCCTCTCTCTGTACACCACCGACCTGCGCACCGGCTTCCGTGCCATCAACGAGCTCGAGGCGGGCATCGTCTACGTCAACGCCCCCACCATCGGGGCGGAGATCCAGCTGCCCTTCGGCGGCATCAAGAACACCGGCAACGGCCACCGCGAGGCAGGGACGGTGGCGCTGGACCAGTTCAGCGAGTGGAAGAGCATCTACGTCGACTACAGCGGCAGACTGCAGCGAGCGCAGATCGATACGTGACTGCGGGGAGTTGCTCGGCCGACCTGCCACGGGTGGGTGCACGGCCGATCTGCCACCGGGTGGAGATGCACGTTTGTTCTGCCGCCGGTCGAGATTCGCGGTGGGCCGCTCTGCCGCCGGTTGAGGTACGCGGCAGTTTCTCCACGGGTTGAGTGTCGCGGCAGTTTCTCCACGGTGTTTTTACCGGGGGGAGGCTCCGCCTCCCCCCGCTCATGCCAAAGACATCGTGCGCTGGCGCGCCCGATGCCGTGGCATACCCCCCACCACGCCGGCACTCGCCGGCGACGCGCGCGTCGCGCGCTCGTCGTGAAGGGTCGACGGGCCGAGGGACCACGAGCAACGCTGCGCGTTGCTCACAATGGACCCGCCGAGCGGCTTCCGGGGTGGGCGCTGGAACCCCGCATGGGCATCACGGCCTTCCCCGGTGGCGTCTCGCTGCGCGGCCCTCTCCGCGGACATGCGGTTTTCCATGAGGAACGCTTCGCGTTCCTCATGTGGTACCTCTACCGGTGGCTGCGCAAATTGCGATCGCGAAGCGAGCGCCGCCGGCGAGTGCCGGCGAGGGGGGGCGGGAGCCGGCATCGGGCGCGCCAGCGCACGATGTCTTGCGACCAGACGGGGGGGACGCAGTC
>JAQBPH010000147.1:0-2849 GCA_028287625.1 Chloroflexota bacterium
CGCATCTCCAGTGCACATTCAACGCACGGCACCCCCGGATCCCTGCGCGGCGGTGTGTTTGACGCCTTTGGTCAGGCGGCGGCGGCGGCGAGCTCGACCAGCCGGCGGCCGGCCCGGACCGCCACCCGGCCCAGGGCGGTGGCGAGGTGGCCGGCGAGCGCGGGGGCCAGCCGCTCCGGCGTCCAGCCGGACGCTCCCAGCCGCTCCAGCGAGGTGACCCCGCCGTCGCTGATCCCGCAGGGCACCACCTCTGCGAACCAGCCCAGGTCGGTGGTGACGTTGATCGCCAGCCCGTGGAGGGTGACCCCGCGGCTGAGCTTCACCCCGATGGCGCCGAGCTTCTCCTCGCCCACCCAGACGCCGGTGTAGGGGGGCCGCAGCCCCGCGGTGACCCCCGCGGTCGCGGCGGCGCCGAGCATCGCCTCCTCGAGCGCGCGGACGTAGCGGAGCACGTCGCCCTGCCCGGGCTGTCCGGGGACGGGGAGGACCTCGGCGAGGCGGAGGATGGGATAGGCGACCAGCTGCCCGGGTCCGTGGAAGGTGACCGAGCCGCCGCGGTCGACCTCGACGTAGTCGGCGCCCAGCGAGCGGATCCGCTCGGCGCCGCCGGGGACGTGCTCCGGGCGCCCGTTCCGCCCCATCGTGAACACCGGAGGGTGCTCGAGGAGGAGGACGCAGTCGGCGTCGAGGTCACCCGCGGCACGGGCCCGGGCCAGCCGCTGCTGCAGCGCCCAGGCGCCGGCGTAGCCCACCGTGCCCAGCCAGAGGTGGCGGAGCTGGCGCGGTGGGCCCCCCGTCACCCCCCGGCCGCCTCGGCGCGCGCCGCGCCCACCTGGTCGGCGGCGTGGTAGCTGCTGCGCACCAGCGGCCCCGACTCGACGTGCTCGAAGCCGAGGCGGACCCCGAACTCGCGGAGCTCGTCGAACTCCTCCGGCGGCACGAAGCGGACCAGCGGGTGGTGCTTCAGCGAGGGCCGCAGGTACTGGCCGATGGTGACGATCTCGACGTCGTGCGCCCGCATCATGGTGAGCAGCTCGCGGACCTCGTCGAGGCTCTCGCCGAGCCCGAGCATCAGCCCGGACTTGGTGCGGCTGCGCGGCTCCATCCGCCTCGCGGCCTGCAGCAGGCGGAGGCTCTGGAGGAGGTCGGCCCTGGGGCGCACCCGGCGATAGAGGCGGCCGACGGTCTCGACGTTGTGGTTGAAGATCTCGGGCGCCTCGTCCATGACGATGCGCAGCGAGGCCTCGCTGCCGTTGAAGTCGGGGGTGAGCACCTCGACGGTGGTGCCCGGCGAGGCGGCGCGGATCGCCCGGATGGTCTCCGCGAAGAGCCCGGCGCCGAAGTCGGGGAGGTCGTCGCGGTCGACCGAGGTGACCACCGCGTGGCGCAGGCGCATCCGCGCCACCGCCTCGCCCACCCGGCGGGGCTCGTCGGCGTCGATGTCGCCACCACGGCGGCCGCTCCTCACCGCGCAGAAGGCGCAGGCCCGGGTGCAGACGTCGCCCAGGATCATGAAGGTGGCGGTGCCCTGGCCCCAGCACTCGCCGATGTTCGGGCAGCGCGCCTCCTCGCAGACGGTGTTCAGCTCGAGGCCGCGCATGATCCCCTTGAGGCGGGTGTAGCCCTCGCCGGCGGGGAGGCGGACGGTGAGCCACGGCGGCCTCCGATCCACCCCGTCGGGGAGGAGGCGGAGGTGGGCCGGGCGCTGATCGGGGACGCGGGGCGCGGGGACGACGGGAAGCGGTTCCATGCCTGAGGCTCACTCTACACCGGTAGTGGAACAATCCCGGCGGTGAGCGCCCCCATCCCCCCGCCCCGCAACGAGCCCGTCCGCAGCTACCCCCCGGGGTCGGTCGAGCGCCGCTCGCTCCGCGCGACGCTGAGCACGCTCGCCGACGGTCCCCGGCCGCTGCCCATGGTGGTGGGCGGCCGCGAGGTCGAGGCCGGCGGCGAGCCCTTCACGGTCCGCGCCCCGCACGACCACGAGCTGGTCCTCGGGACCGGCCGCCACGCCACCGAGGCGGACGTCGCCGCCGCCGTCGACGCCGCGCTCGCCGCCCGGGCGGAGTGGGCGGCCGCTCCGTGGGAGAGCCGCGCCGCCGTCTTCCTCCGCGCCGCGGAGCTGCTCGCCGGCCCCTGGCGCGACCGGCTCAACGCCGCCACCATGCTCGGGCAGAGCAAGAGCGTCCACCAGGCCGAGATCGACTCCGCCTGCGAGCTCATCGACTTCTGGCGCTACAACCCCCACTTCGCCGAGCGGCTGGCGGCCGACCAGCCGGTCTCCCCCGCCGGCACCTGGAACCGCGTCGAGCTGCGCCCGCTGGAGGGCTTCGTGCTCGCCGTCACCCCCTTCAACTTCACCTCGATCGCCGGCAACCTGCCCACCGCGCCCGCGCTGATGGGCAACGTGGTGGTCTGGAAGCCGGCGCGCACCGCCCAGCTCGCCGCCTCGCTGATCATGGACCTGCTGATGGAGGCGGGGCTGCCGCCCGGGGTGATCAACATGGTCACCGGCGACGGCGGCCCGGTCTCGGCGGTGGCCCTCCGGCATCCCGCCCTTGCGGGCGTCCACTTCACCGGTTCCACCGGGGTCTTCCGCTCCATGTGGCGGGAGGTTGCCGCCAACATCGACGGCTACCGCTCCTACCCGCGGCTGGTCGGCGAGACCGGAGGCAAGGACTTCGTCGTCGCCCACGCCTCCGCCGACCTCGAGGCGCTGAGCACCGCCCTGGTGCGGGGCGCCTTCGAGTACCAGGGCCAGAAGTGCTCGGCACCCTCGCGCGCCTACGTGCCCCGCAGCCTCTGGGAGCGGCTGCGCGAGCCCCTCGCCGCAACCACCGAGTCGCTGC
>JAQBPH010000098.1:0-5484 GCA_028287625.1 Chloroflexota bacterium
CGCTGCCGCGCCGCTGCGGCGGAGGGACCGGTGGCGGAGACTCGACGGCCGTCCAGGCGCACCTGGGCGAGCCAGGCTCCGGGTCGGAACTCGTAGACGGTGCCCTCGCCGCGGGTTCGGCGCTGACGCTGACGCACGGCCGCGAGGGTAGATCTCGCCGGCCACCGCATGCTCTCGGAGCCCGCGGTCGTTGACCGTAGAGGACCCGCCGTCCTCAATGGTCACGAGAAGGGGGCTCCGATGCACCGGCCACGACTGCGCTGGCGACCGCTGCCCGCCATGCTCGGTGGGGCGGGTCTGGTCTGCCTCGCGTCGGTCGTCACCCTGACGGTGTCCGGGCTCGGGCACCAGGGTCCGCGATCGATCTCACCGCCGGCGACCGGGACGATCGTCCATCCTGGTGCGGCGCAGGCGCCGGTGAGCCGGCCGGAGGCCGCCACCGAGGTGATCGCGCCGGCGTCACCCACCGATGCGCCGGCCACTCCGGCGCCGGTCGCCGCCAGCAGCACTCCGCCGCCCTCGCCGCCACCGGCCACCCCGCGTCCCGGGCCCACCACCGTCGTCCTGACGCCGGACACCACCGGGCCGGTCACCGTGCACGTGGGGACGGCGGTGCTGATGCGCCTTCCCGCCTACGCGAACAGGACCGGGGAGACGCCGGGTCCCGCGGACCGGTGGAGATGGGACCCGCCGGCCTCCGACGGCGACGCCGTGCTCGCCGTGGTGTCGTCCTCCACCGCCCCGGACGGGTCGGCCGCGGGGACGTTCCGGGCGGTTGCCCCGGGCCGGGCGAGGGTGATCTACACGGGCCGGGATCGAGCCCCCGACTGCGGGAGCGCGGCCCCGCCGGCGACGCCGGGCACAGCGGGCTGCGCCAGCTCGACGACCGCCGGCTCGGTGCTGGTCATCGTGGTCCCCTGAGCCCGGGATCACCACCACGCCTCAGCGCGCCGGCAGCTCGGCCCCCGAGCGGGGACGGTCGACCAGCGCCTGGTACACGAGGGTGCGGAGCTGCGAGCGGAGCGGATGCGTGCTCGAGGGCAGCAGCTGGGTGAAGAACAGCGCGGTGATCCGCTCGGCGGGATCGACCCAGAACTCGGTGCTCGCGGCCCCGCCCCAGGCGTATTCGCCCGCGCTGCGGAACGAGCGGCCCTTCACCGGGTCGACGACGACCGAGACGCCGAGCCCGAAACCGACGCCCGCGAATGGCGTCTCGGCGAACAGCGGCCTGCCGAACGCCTCCAGGTCGGCGCCGCCCGGCAGATGGTTGCGCACCATGTAGTCGACGGTGCGGCTGCCGAGCAGGCGCACACCGTCGAAAGCTCCGCCGTTGAGCAGCATCTGCGTGAAGCGGTGGTAGTCGGCCGCGGTCGACACCAGGCCGCCGCCTCCGGAGAGGAACACCGGAGGACGGCGGGCGGCGCCGTCGATCGCCTCGTTCCGCACCGCCCGGCCGGTACGCGGGTCGGGGCTGCACAGCGCCGCGAGGCGGTGGTCGTCGGCCCAGAAGGCGGTGTCGTCCATGCCCAGCGGTCCGAGCACGCGCTCGGCGAGGAAGCGGTCGAGCGGCTGGCCGGAGGCCACCTCGACCACGCGGCCGAGCACGTCGGTGGCGACCGAGTAGTTCCACTCCGCGCCGGGCTGGAAGACCAGCGGCAGCGCCGCCAGCGCGTCGCAGCAGGCGGCGAGGTCCATGTCCCGGGGGGTGCCCCAGTCGAAGCCGGCGGCGCGGTACATGGCGTCGACGGGGTGGGCGTGGTGGAAGCCGTAGGTCAGTCCCGCGGTGTGCGTCAGCAGGTGCCACACCTGCACCGGCTCCATCGCCGGCACGGTCACCGGCCTGAGCGACGAGCCGCTCCTGTAGACCCGAACGCCGGCGAAGGCCGGGATGTAGCGCGCCACCGGGTCGGTGAGCTGGAGGCGCCCCTCCTCATAGAGCATCATCGCCGCCACCGAGGTGACCGGCTTGGTCATCGAGTAGATGCGCCAGCGGGTGTCCGGCTCGACCGGGAGCCCGGCCTCGAGGTCGCGCAGCCCGCCGCTCGCCACCTGCACCACCCGCCCGAAGCGGCTGACCACCACCAGCCAGCCGGGCAGCCGCCCGTCCTCGACGTAGCCGTCGAAGTGCCCCTGGATGCGCGACAGCCGGGCGGCGTCGAAGCCGACCTCGCCGGGCTCGACCTCGACCCGCAGCTCGCTCACCGGCGCGAGAAGGCCAGGAGCGGCCGTCCGAGCGGATCGGCATGGCTGGCCGGCACCGGCGGCGATTCCCGCGTCTCTGCCATCTGACTCCCTCGTGCCCCGAGAACCGACGAGCCGTATTGTGCAGGCTCACCGTCGGGCGACCGCCTCGCCCATCCGGGGGCACGCATGCGCCAGGTCATGAGTTGACGGCGATTTCCACGGTTGCTAGGGTCGGGCCGCCATGCGACACACCACTGCGTTCCGTACCCTGATCCCCCTCGCCGTCCTCTGCGCCGCCGGATGGTTCCCGGCGTCCGGTCATGCCGCCGGCGCCGCCGCGGCGGAGTGTCCCGCCGAGGAGGTGTGCGTCTGGACCGGCGCCGGCTACACCGGCCCCGTCACCGTCATCCAGGACGAGACCTGCGACACCGCGCCGGTGGGCTCCGCGCTCGACAACGACGCCGACACCCTCCAGGAGCTGCGCGTCTACCCGCAGCCCGGCTGCGCCGGCACTCCCGTGGTGGTGCGGAGTCACGGCGGCAGCGCCGGGGTCTCGGGGAGGAGCTACCAGAACTGGCACGACCCCAGCGATCCCGCCGGTCCCTGAGCCGCCGGGCGGTTCCCGCCCTCGACCCGGGGTCTAAACTGTGGATGTGAGCCTCCGACCCCTGCCCAGCCCGCTGCGAGAGCGGGTCGAGCTGGCCGTGGCCGCCTTCGCCGAGAAGGGCTTCGAGGGCACCCGGATGGAGGACGTGGCCGAGGTGACCGGGGTCCCCAAGGCCACCCTGTACTACCACTTCCAGGGGAAGGAGCAGATCCTCTCCTGGCTGCTTGCCAGCCTGCTTCGCGACGTCGCCGACGAGGTGCAGCGGCTGGTCGCCAGCCCGGGGAGCGCGCTGGACCGGCTGGAGGCGATCGTGCGCGCCCAGCTGCGGGTGATGGCGGCGCGGCCCGACGCCTGCCGGGTGCTGCTCGCCGACGTCAGCCGCGCCGGGCGGATCCCCGAGATCGCCGCCGCCATCGGCGAGGCGTTCCTCCTCCCCGTCGCCCGGCTGCTCGCCGAGGGGCGCGCCGACGGGTCGATCGGCGGGCTGGTCGACGACGAGGCCACCAGCGCCGCCATCTACGGCGCGGTGACGGTGACCGGGCTGCACCACCTCGTCGCCCACCACGAGCTCGACGCCGGCCGGGTGGGCGACATCGTGGTGGGGCTGCTCACCAGGGGGCTGCGCGCCTCCTGAGCACGAGAACGACGGCGGGAGGCAGCGCGACGAGCTCCGACGACGTCGCCATCGACCTGCGCCGGCTGTCGCCGCTCGACGCCGTGCGGCTGGGGCGGATCGGCCTCAGCCTGACCCGCAACGGCGTGCTCAGCACCGCCCGGCGCGGGCCCTTCCTGGTGCTGCGCCCCAGGGAGCAGGGACTGGTGGCGCTGGCGCGCGCGCTGCGCAAGAGCTTCGTCGAGCTGGGCCCGACCTTCGTCAAGCTCGGCCAGCTGATCGCCTCCAGCCCGGGGATCTTCCCACCCGTCTTCTCCGAGGAGTTCCGCCAGCTGCTCGACGACGTGCCCCCGGAGAAGCCGGCGACGGTGCGCCGGATCGTCGAGGCGGGCCTGGGTGCGCCGGTGCAGACCCTCTTCCGCTGCTTCGACGAGCGTCCGCGTGCGGCTGCGTCGATCGCCCAGGTGCACCGCGCCGAGCTTCGCGACGGCCGCGTCGTCGCGGTGAAGGTGCGGCGTCCCGGGCTGAGCACCCGGGTGGAGCGCGACCTGCGGCTGCTCAAGCTCTTCGCCCTCCCCCTGGAGCGGGCGGGGTCGCTGGGTCGCACCATCAGCCCGGTGGCGATCGCCGAGGACTTCGCCGCGAGCCTGCGCACCGAGATGGACCTGCGCATCGAGGCCCGCCGGATGGCGCAGTTCGCGCGCAACCTCCACCTGGACGGCGCCAACCCGCGCATCCACGTCCCCGAGGCGGTCGACGGCATGGTCAGCGAGTCGGTGCTGGTGATGAGCTTCATCGACGGCGACCCCATCGACACGGCGGCGCGCCGGCTGGGAAGCGAGGCGGTCTTCGACGTCGGCCTCGAGGCGATGCGCGCCTGGCTCGAGTCCGCGCTGCGCCACGGGCTCTTCCACGGCGACGTCCACGCCGCCAACATCTTCTACACCGCCAGCGGCGACATCGCGCTGCTCGACTTCGGGATCATGGGCGAGCTCGACGCGACGCTGCGACACGTGCTCTGCATGTCACTGCCCCGCGCCATCCGCGACGCGGTGCTGAAGGGTGACCCGCGCGGCATCGGCGCGGTGCTCGAGGAGGCCGGCCTCAGCCGCGGCCCGATCGACGAGGAGGCGCTGGGACGCGACGTCGGCCTCATCGTCCTCCAGCACCTCGACCGGCCGCTGGCGGAGATCTCCTTCCCCCGCCTGCTCATCGACATCTTCTCCGTGGCGCTGCAGCATCGCCTCACCCTGCCCCGCGAGCTGATCCTCGTCGCCCGGCAGCTGATGCTCTTCGAGGGCTACTCGCGGATGGTCGCGCCCCACCTGAACATCTTCGCCGAGCCCGACATCGTCACCTACCTGTTCACCGGGCTCATCGACGCCCGGGTGGTCGCCCGCCTCCCCGACATCCTCGGCCGGGTGCACTGAGGCTGCCCTATGGCATGCCCACGAGCACCCGGTCGGTGGTGACGTCGAAGGGCACGCCCTGGTCGGTGCCCTGGTCGTGCTCGGTCTCGGTGACCGCCATGCCGAGCTCGATCACCCAGCACGAGGTGACCTGGCGCGACCCGCTGAGGTCGCCGCTGAGGGTGGAGTCGGACTGGGTGGTGACGCAGGTGCGGGGACTGCCCGCGACGCTCACCGTGCGCGTTCCCGTCACCGTGGTGGCGGTGTGGCCGCGGGTCTGCCCGGTCGACCAGTCCGCGGAGTACGTGGCGCCCTGCCGCACCGGTGAGCCGAGCAGCAGCACCGGGGGCTGGAAGGTGCCGCCGTAGGCGAGGCCGGTGGTCGAGCCCTGGGTGGAGAGCCACTCGACGCCGCCGGGCGCGTAGCGGCGCTGGTCGTCCTGCGTCCCCGCGTTCGACGAGGTGGTGAGCCGCATCACCGGGGCGTCGCCCGAGCCGCCGGTGCGGGTGACGCTGGTGGTGACGTCCTCGCTGAACGGCTGCTGCGAGCCGGCCAGGCCGATCCGGCGGGTGCCCGCGAGGTGGAAGAGCCATCCGCCGCTGACGGGGACCGCGATGCGGGCCGGCGGCGCCGGCGGGCCGGACGGCGCCGGACCGGCGACCGCGGCCACG
>JAQBPH010000118.1:0-13084 GCA_028287625.1 Chloroflexota bacterium
GCGAGGTGATCCGGTGCCTGAAGCGCTACGTGGCCCGCGAAGTCCTTCCCCTCATCGCTTCCATCGCAGCGATCCGTGCAGAGACGGCCGCTTGACAAGGCATAGGAGCATCGCTACGCCCCGCCGATCGCCGTCGCCCGGCTCCCCGCTGCGGGGAGCGACACGCCGTCGCCACCGGCCGCTGGGGGCTGAGAACGCGCGGCCACCGGGAGTGATGACGCGGTGCGGCCGGGTGCGGCCGCCGGAGTCGGGTCCTGTCCACGGTGCGGGTGGCAGAACCTCTCAGCACCCGCGAGCCGGGATCGAGGGCGTGTCGCTCGCCCGCAGCGGCGGGACGGGCGACGGCGCGCATGGGGGCGTATCGCGCCGTATACCCCCGCGGCGCGATCCGAGCCGAGTCGATCGCGAAGCGATTGCCGGCGTCCCCCATGCGCACCGTCGCCCGGCCCACCGCGTCCAGGTTCAGCGACTCAAGAGGACGGAGCAGCCCGAGCGAGCCTCTACCAGGCCGAGTCGGTGCGCTCGGCTGCGGTGCGGAGGGCGGCGACCGCCTCGGCGCTGTGGTCCTTGAGGTCGCTGGCGATGCGCAGGGTCTCGAGCCGGTCCTTGGCGGCGACCAGCTCGATCTCGTGGAGGCTGAGGTGCGGCTTGACGGCGGGATGGCCTGCGTACTTCTCGAGCTGCTCGCGAAAGCGCTGGCGGAGCAGCCGGGGGGCGAGCTCGCCGGCCTTCACGGCCAGACCGGAGCCGCCCCGGGCGGGCCCGAGGCGCAGGCGGTAGGCGATCCGGCCCGCCTTGGCGCACTGCTCGCAGCGGCCATGGCGCTCATCGGGGATCTCCGGCCGCTTCAGGCACACCCGGCACATGGAGCCGGAGGATAGCGCCGGACTCCGGGACCGCGATAGGTCTCGGCCCCCGCGAGCCGTGAGCTGCGGCTGACGGAAGGGGACGGACGGCACGCGCGGGTGGAGGCGAAAGCTGAAGGCCGCCCCTCACAGCCCCGACGAAACCGTCCGTCCACGTGGCGGCCGATGAGTCGGGCGCGGCGGACGGCCGAAGGCCTCCGCGCCCGACCAGGAGCCGGAACCCGCGCGTGCCGGCCGGCCCCGCCGACGAAGGACGCGGGACACGAGCGAGGCTTTTGTTGACAAACATACTCCTGCGTCTTAGGATGTTCCACATGAATGTCGAGGTTCGCGCCGTTGGTCTCCGGGGTATGCGCGAGAGGCATGGCCTCACCCAGCGCGAGCTGGCCCGCCGCCTCGGGGTCACCCAGAACTACATCCCAGCCCTCGAGGCCGGCACCCGCAATCCCGGCCCCAAGCTGCGCCAGTCGCTGATGCAGCTCTTCCAGTGCGATTTCGAGGACCTGTTCCAGGTCGTCATGGTCAATCCCGTGGACAAGCAGGAGCAGGTGCTCCGGCCCGAGGGCAAGGTCAGGACGGGCTGACCTCTGGACACATGAGCGGCGACCGGCTCCTCCTCGAGGGGATGGAGTTCTACGGCTATCACGGTGACATCGAGGCGGAGCGGGCGCTGGGCGGGCGCATCGAGGTCGACGTCGAGGTGCGCGCCGACCTCAGCGCGGCCGGGCGCAGCGACGCCCTCGACGACACCCTCGACTACGTGCGCTGCTTCCAGCTGGTGCGCGACATCGTCGAGAACCGCCAGTTCCACCTCCTCGAGGCGCTCGCCGAGGCCATCGCCGGCGTGCTCCTCGAGCAGCGCCATGCCCGGGGGGTGCGGGTCCGGGTGGCCAAGACGCCCCCGGTGCGGGGCGGCTTCGACCGCTTCGCGGTGGTCATCGAGCGGGAGCGCGCCGCCGGGTGAGCGGCACCTGCGTCCACTTCGACTGCACCGCAGGCGCCGGCGGCGACATGCTGCTCGCCGCCCTGCTCGACGCCGGCTGCCCGCTGGAGCCGGTGCGCGAGGCGGTCCGCGCCTGCGGGGTGGACGAGGTCGAGATCGGCGTCACCGAGACCCTCCGCGCCGGGCTGCGCGGCCTGCTGCTCGGCGTCGAGGTCAGGGGCGCGCCCCGCCGCCGCGGGCTGGGCGAGTGCCTCGAGGCGATCGCCGCCGCCGGCCTCCCCGCCCGGGTCGAGGCCTGGGCTGCGACGGCGGTGCGCCGCCTCGGCGAGTGCGAGGCGCGCCTCCACGGCGTCCCCGTCGAGCGGGTCGAGCTCCACGAGCTGGGGGCGGTCGACACCCTCGTCGACGTGGTCGGGGTGTGCAGCGCCCTCCACGAGCTGGGCGCGACCGAGGTGCTCTGCTCGCCGCTCCCCGCCGCCCCCGGCGGCGTGGCCACCGAGCACGGGATGCTCCCCCTCCCCGCCCCCGCCACCCTGGCGCTGCTGGCCGAGGCGCGGGCGCCGCTCCGTCCCGGCATTCCCGGCGTCGAGCAGGTGACCCCCACCGCCGCGGCGCTGCTCACCACCGTGGCCCGCTTCGCCAGCCCGGCGATGCGGCTGCGCGCCGTCGGCCACGGCGCGGGGACCCGCGACGACCCCCGGCGGCCCAACCTGGTCCGCTGCTGGGTCGGCGACGCCGAGGGCGGCGAGGCGGGCACGCTGTCCTTCGACGACGCCTGCGTCGAGCTGCGCACCAACCTGGACGACGCCTCTCCCGCGGTGGTCGCCGACCTGGCCGCGCGCGTCCTCGCCGCGGGGGCGCTCGACGCCTGGGTGGTGGCGGCGACGATGAAGAAGGGGCGTCCCGGCCACGTGCTCCACGCCCTGGTGCCCGCCGGCGCCGAGACCGCGGTGGCCGCGCTGCTGCTGATCGAGGGCCCCACCCTCGGTGTGCGGGGCACCCCGGCGCCGCGGATGGTCGCGGAGCGCGACGTGCTGCCGTTCGCCTCCCCGCTCGGCGAGGTGCGGGTGAAGCGCAAGCTGGTCGCCGGGCGGGTGGTCGACGCCCGCCCCGAGCTCGACGACTGCCTCCGCCTCGCCGCCGCCACCGGCCGGCCGCTCCACCTCGTCATCGACACCGTGAGCGCCGCCGCGCGGGCCGAGATGGTCCCGTGAGCGCGGTGATCATCGACGGCCGCGCCGTCGCCGGCGTCATCGAGGAGGAGGTGCGGCAGCGGGTCGCCGCCCTGGTCGCCGCCGGGGCGCCCCCGCCCGGCCTCGAGGTGGTTCTCTGCGGCGACGACCCAGCCTCGGCGACCTATGTCGCCGGCAAGTCGCGGGCGAGCGCGCGGGTGGGCATCCGCTCGGTGGTCCACACCCCGCCGGCGTCGAGCAGCACCGGGGACCTGCTCGCCCTGGTCGAGCGGCTCGACGCCGACGAGGCCGTCGACGCCATCCTCGTGCAGCTGCCGCTCCCCGCCCACGTCGACGCCGCCCGCATCCTCGACGCGGTGGCGCCGGAGAAGGACGTCGACGGCTTCCATCCGCACAACCTCGGCCTGCTCGCCGAGGGCCGGCCACGGATCGCCCCCTGCACGCCGGCGGGCTGCATGGAGCTGCTCCGCCGCCACGACGTCCCGGTGCGCGGCGCGAGGGCGGTGGTGGTGGGGCGCTCGGTCATCGTCGGCCGCCCCATGGCGCTGCTCCTGCTCGGTGCCGACGCCACCGTCACCGTCTGCCACTCGCGCACCCGCGACCTCGCCGCGGTCTGCCGGGAGGCGGACATCCTGGTGGCCGCGGTGGGCCGTCCGGCGCTCGTCGACGCGTCCTACGTGAAGCCGGGAGCCTGCGTCATCGACGTCGGCATGAACCGCGTCGACGGCAGGCTGGTGGGTGACGTCGACCGGGCCTCGGTGGAGCCGGTGGCCGGCTGGCTCACCCCGGTGCCGCGCGGTGTCGGCCCGATGACCGTCGCCATGCTGATGCGCAACGCCGTCGACCTCGCCGAGGCACACCGCCGGTGACGCCGACGCGAGTCACCCGCCCGCGCATGACCCCGGCTGTGCCGAGAGCCCGATGAGGGGGCTGCGAGGAGGCCGGGCACGGCCTCTGGCGATTGCGGGCGTGGTGCTGGCGGCGTCGACCGCGGTGGTGGTCGCCGTCGCCGGCCACCGTCCGCCGGCGGTGGCCACGTCGAGCACCCGCCCGCCGGTGACCGCCTCCAGCGCGGCGGCGGCGGTCACCCCGGCGCCGCCGCGCACCGCCGCGACCACCACCGCCCAGCCTCCCCCGGCGACCGTCCGCGTCGACGAGGGCACCGCCTCCGTGACCGTGCCGGTCGGCACCCTGCTCGACGTCCACCTCCACGGTGACCCCACTCACCGGTGGCGGGAGCCCGGCACCTCCAGCCCCCGGATCCTGCAGCGCCTCTCCGCGTCGTCGACCCCGGACGGCGACGCCACCGGGAGCTTCGAGGCGGTGGCCGCCGGCGACGCCCTCATCCTCATCGAGCGCTCCACCACCTGCTCATCGGGCCCGACCGGCGGGGTCTGCGGGGTCGAGGCCCGGCGCATCAGCGTCACCGTCACCGGGTAGCGGCGGCCCCCTCCGGGGGCGGGAGGGGCGGGTGCCTACAATGGCCCCCCGATGCCGCCGAGCTACCGAGAGAGCCTCGACTGGCTGACCGCCACGGGATCGCGCGGCATCCGCCCCGGTCTGGAGCGCGTCAGCGCGCTGCTGGATGCCCTGGGCAACCCCCAGGCGGGGCTGCGGGGTGCCCTCGTGGCCGGGACCAACGGGAAGGGCTCGGTCTGCGCCATGGTCGAGTCGGCCTGCCGGGCCGCCGGGCTGAGCACGGTGATGCTGACCAAGCCGCACCTCCGCTCCTATCGCGAGCGGGTGGTGATCGACGGCCAGCCGGTGAGCGGCGACGGGTTCGCCCGCCTCGTCGACCGGCTCCGGCCCGTGGTCGAGGCGGTGGAGCCGGAGGTCGGCGCCCCCACCCAGTTCGAGATCCTGACCGCGCTCGGCATCCTCGCCGCCGCCGACCGGCGGCCCGACGTGCTCATCTGCGAGGTCGGGCTGGGTGGGCGGCTCGACAGCACCAACGTGCTCGACCTCGGGGTGGCGGTGATCACCACCGTCGCCCTCGACCACGGCGACCGCCTCGGGAGCACCATCGCGGAGATCAGCGCCGAGAAGGCGGGGATCATCAAGGCGGGCAACGACGTGGTCACCGGAGCCACCGGCGAGGCGCTGGAGGTGATCCGTGAGCGGGCCGCCGCGGTGGGGGCGGAGCGACTCCTCGCCCTCGGCGGCGAGGTGCGCGTCACCGGCCGCAGCCTGGGGCTGGACGGGGTCGAGGCCGACATCGCCGTCGGCGACGACCAGGCGAGCCTCCGCATCCCGCTGCTCGGCCTCCACCAGGCGGAGAACGCCGCGGTGGCGCTGGCCACCTGCGCGATGCTCGCCGGGCGGGGGGTGAGCCTCGATCTCGAGGCGGTGCGCCGCGGCCTGGCGACGGTGCGCTGGCCGGCGCGGCTGCAGTGGCTCGCCACCGTCCCCCCGCTGCTCGTCGACGGCGCGCACAACCCCGCGGCGGTGGAGGCGATCGTGCCCGCGGTGCGCGAGGTGGTCGGCGACCGGCCGCTGGTCGCCCTGGTCGGCGTGATGGCCGACAAGGACGTCGCCGGGATCGTCGACGCCCTGCGTCCCCTCGCTCCCATCCCCGTCTTCACCCAGGCCGGCACCCCGCGCGCCGCCCGGGCCGTCGACCTGGCCCGGCTGTGGGGTCACGGCGCCCGGGCGATCAGCTCGCTGCCGGACGCGCTCACCGCCGCGCGGATGCTCGCCGGCGACGAGGGTGTGGTGCTGATCTGCGGCTCGATCTACCTGGCCGGGGACGTGCTCGCTCTGCTCGACGCGGGAGACGACTGACCCGGGATCCGGGAGAGGGTCAGCGCAGGGTCGGGGACGGGTTGCCGCCGGACTGGGCACCACCCTGCGGGGCGGGTCCACCCGGCGCAGGCGGAGCGCCGGCGCCGCCGGGGGTGCCGGGGGCCGTGTCGCCGTTCGGGGGCGGCCCGCTCAGCGCCGGCTGCTGGTGCGCCTGCCGGGCCTGCTGCTCGCGCTGCTGCCGGGCCCTCTCCTGCGCCCGCTGCTGCTGCTCGGCCAGCTCGTCGACCGCGCCCGCCGCCGCCGTCCTCGCCGCCTCGGCGTGGCGCGCCAGCGCCGCCCCGCCCTGTGGCACCAGCCGCAGGGCGGAGAGGTGGAGGACGTTGGGGCTGATGTCGTCGAGCCGCTGGATGACCAGGGCGAGGTTGTCCAAGCCGGTCAGGTCGGGGACCCCGGTGAGCCCCTGGGACGCACCCGCCACGGCGGCGGTCCGCATCGGGTCGGAGACCAGCACCAGCCCGTCGGAGTGGCCCGGGGAGACGGCGCCGAGCTGGAGCTGCCCGGCGGAGGCGCTGCCGTTGGCATGGGCCGGTGTCACCAGGATCGGCGAGCCGGCGACCACGGCGGTGGCCACCGCCACCCCGCCGACGCCGGTGACGGCGAGCTTGGCCACCGCGTGGGGGGCGTGGGAGATGCCGCTGCGGAGGCGCTGGGGGATCCTCCAGCCGAGGCGCAGCAGTCCCAGGCCGATGACGAAGCCGCGCGCCGGCGCGCGGAAGGCGGTGTTGCGCAGCTCGTCCTCGGTCTGCCGGCAGACGTGGCAGCCGCCCAGGTGGTCCTGGACGCGGCTCTGGTCGCCGGCGGGCAGGGTGCCCTCGATCAGCTCCGCGATCGCCTCGCCCATCTCCTGGCAGACCGCGGGCACGTTGCGGCGGGCCACCATCATGGTCACGAAGGCGGAGCGGAAGCGCTTGCGCGCCCGGCAGTACCAGAGCCGGGCCACCGGCACGGGCACGTCGAGGGCCGCGCTGATCTCCTCGTAGGTGCGGTCCTCGAGGGCGCGCATGGTCAGCGCCTGGCGGTAGTGCTGGGGCAGCGTCGCCGCCACCCTGCGCACCAGCGCCTGGAGCTGGCTGCGCAGCAGCGCCTCCTCGGGGTCGCCGTCACCACCGGCGGGCGCCTCGATCTCGAGGCCGCCGTCAGCGAGGGTCGAGAGCGGCAGCTGGGCGTGCTTCTGGCGGGCCAGCTCGTTGAGGCACTCGTTGCGGACGATCCGCAGCAGCCACGCCTGGAAGGCACCCGGGGAGCGCACGTCGCCCACCCGCGCGAAGGCCTTCATCAGCGCGGTCTGCGCCAGGTCCTCCGCCCTCGCGGGGTCGGAGAAGAACCTGCCCGCATACCGCTGGACCATCGGCCGCACCTGGGCGGCGAGCTCGCTGATCGCGTCCTGGTCACCGGCCTGGGACCGGGTCACCAGAGTGCCGTCGATGAGCGCAACGCCAGCGCTGGTCATTCCACGCCCTTTCTCATTCCACCTCGCCGCCCCGACCCTACCACACCGGTCAGGGCGAGAGGGCCATCACAACAGGGGACAGCCGTATGAAGGCACGCCATCCCGACTGCGAGGACCACCCCGCCTCGCAGAGGAGAACGGTAGCGCACCCCGCTGGTTTCGCCAAGTCCGGCACCGCCCGCCGCCGGCGGGAGCGCGAGGGGAACGATCCCTCCGGGGACACGGCGTGCGCGCCCCCCAACCGTTTTGAAGACGGCGGAGCCCACCTGGACCCATGCGCCCCCAGGCCGGCGACCGGCCGGCGGGACTAGCCGACGAGGACGGCGTCCAGCTCGGTCTTGAGGCTCGTCTTCGGGCGGTACCCCACCAGCCGCTTCTCCGCCTTGCCGCCGACGAAGAGCAGCAGGGTGGGGATGCTCATCACGCCGAACTGGCCGGGGATGACCGGGTTGGCGTCGACGTCGACCTTGGCGATCTTGACCCTGCCCTCGTACTCGCCGGCAAGCTCCTCGACGATGGGCGCGATCATCTTGCACGGGGAGCACCAGGTCGCCCAGAAGTCGACGAGCACGGGGATGCTGGAGTCGAGCACCTCCGCCTGGAAGGTGGCGTCGGTGACGGTGAGGGGTTCGGCCATGTGGGTCTCCTGGTGCAGGCTCGCGGGGCGCGCCTGCGTCGTGACTGGTGGACTACTCGCCGGCCTTCCCGGCGGTGGTGGGCGTCGAGGCCCCGTCCGACGAGCTCTTGGCCGGCGCCGGCGCCGGCGACGACGACGTCGACACGGCACCGTCACCGCCCGACTTGCGCGAGTCGGTCTTGTAGAAGCCGCTGCCCTTGAAGACGATCCCCGCGGGGAAGAAGAGGCGCCTCGACTTCTCTCCGCACTCGGGGCACTCGGCGACGGGATCGTCGGACATCCGCTGGACGGCGTCGAACTCGTGGCCGCACGTCCCGCAGCGATATCCGTAGGTCGGCACGTCGGGCGTCTCCTCAGGCTGGTCGTGACTGGAACGGGGGTGTGATCGCCACGGGCCGCTCCTGCCCGTGGTCCTGCGGCCATCGTATCCGTGTCCCGCGGCGGCGAAACTCGCCGCTGCTCAGTTCTCCCAGGGAGCTCCACGGGCGGCGGCCCCCACCCCGTCGACCCGCCGGGAGGGGATGTCGCCCGCCGCGATGAGGCGGGCGAGGTCGTTGCCGAGCTCAGGGATGCGGACCCGACGCCGCTCGTCGCGCAGGAAGCGGCGTACCGCCACGCCGATCAGCTCGCTGCGGCTGAGCGGCGACGCCTGGGTGTGCTCGTTGAGCAGCTCGAGGACGTCCTCGTCGATGAATACGGAGATGCGCCGGCCCATGCACGGGAATGTAGCGCACCCTCTGTGTCAGCCGCGCGTCCCGCTCTCGCGGGTCCTCCCTCAGAGGGGGGAGAGCACCAGCCCGGTGGGCACCTTGGGATAGAAGTAGGTGGACTTCTGGGGCATGGTCTCGCGGGCGTCGGAGACGGCGATGATCTCGGCCGTGGTGCAGCCGTTGAGGCAGATGGCCAGCGCGGCGGTGCCCGCGGCCACGCTCTCCTCGGCCTCCTCGACCCCGCGGGTGTAGCCCAGCGCGCCCCCCGCCACCGCCTCGGCGTCGAGCCCGCAGGCCCGCTCCAGGATCAGCTCCTGGAGCACCGAGACGTCGAGGGCGGCGCGCGGTGAGGCGCCGGCCCGCCGCGGGGCGCGGAGCAGGAAGGCTCCGTCCGACCCCGCCACGGCGAGGGCGTGCTCGCCGTCACGGTGGCCGCGGGCGGCGTCGACCGCCTCCGCCAGGCTGCCCGCCGGGTCGGCCTGGAAGGCGCCGTCGAGCCGGTCGAGCAGGTCGGCGACGCGGTCGGGGACCCCCGCGGCGGGGCGCACCAGCCGGTGGGTGGGGAGCACCTCGATGCTGGGGTCGGTGGCGGCGCAGAGGTGGAGCAGGGTCATGCCGAAGTCGGCGCCGGCGCCGGCCTCGGGCTCGGCGGCGCGGCGCTCGGCGGCGTACGTGGCGGCGGTCTCGAAGCGGTGATGGCCGTCGGCGATGTACAGCCGGCTGGGCCCCAGCGCCTCCAGCACGGCGGCCAGCCGGGCGGGGTCGTCGACCACCCAGAGGCGGTGGTGCTCGGCGTCGACCTCGCCCTCGGTCGTGCCCTCGGCGTCGGGCTCGCGCTCGGTGGCCGCCGCCATCGCCTCGTCGATGCCGGGAGCCGAGTCCCAGAGCGAGAAGACCGCGCTGGTCTGCATCCGGGTCGCCCGCATCAGCGCCAGGCGGTCCTCCTTGGGGCCGCGGAGGGTGCGCTCGTGAGGCAGCACCGCCGCCTCGTCCCAGGGCAGCGCCGGGGTGCGCAGGTAGAGCCCGCAGCGGGTGCGGCGGCTCCCGTCCGCGGCGGTGAACTCGTGGTCGGCCACGTAGACGGCCGGGTGGGGATCGTGGCGGAGGACGCCGAGCCCGAGCCAGGCGTGGAGGAGGCCGGCGGCGCGGGTGTAGCGGTCCACGACGCCGGGGCGGTCGCCCGGCTCGTCGCGCCCGTAGTCGATGCGCACGATGTTGCGGAGGTCGCGGGCGTAGAGGCGCTCGCGCTGCTCCGCCGAGATCACGTCGTAGGGGGGCGCGAGGGCGCCGCCGAGGTCGACGACGCCGGGGTCGAAGCGCACCGCGCGCAGCGGCGCCAGGCCGCTCAGAGCTGGACTTCCCGCACCGACTCGAGCCCGACCGTGGCCTGCATCTCACCCAGCACCTCGGCGGGGACGGAGTCGTCGACCTCGACGTAGAAGAGAGCGTGACCGCGGGGCTGGTCGCGACCGAGGCCGAAGTTGGCGATGTTGATGTCGTGCTGCGCGAGGTGCGAGGAGATCCCGGCGATGACCCCGGGCAGGTCGCGGTTGGTGCCGATCAGGTAGCGCCCCTCCGGCCGCATCCGCACCTTGTAGCCGTTGACGCGGGTGATCCAGGCCTCTCCCTCGAGCTGGGTTCCGGCGATCGACAGCCGCTCGCCCCCGACCACCTCGAGCAGCATCGAGTTCGCGTAGTCGACCGAGCGGCTGCTGCGGCTGTCGCCGACCTCGATGCCGTGCTGCCGGGCGACGGCACGGGCGTTGATGGGGTTGATCCGGGTCTCGGTGAACCGCGCGAGCAGCCCGCGGAGCGCCTCGGCGGTCAGCACCGTGGTGTCGCGGTCGGCGAGCTCGCCGGTGTAGGAGCAGACCACCTCGCGCACCTGCCCGGCGCCCATCTGGGCGGCCAGCGACCCCATCTGGTGGGCGAGGTGCAGGTAGGGCTGGAGCGCCGCCATCTCCTCGGGGAGGATCACCGGGGCGTTGACCGCGTAGCGGGCGGCGCCGCCCGACAGCACCGCGACGATCTGGTCGGCGACGTCGTAGGCGACGTTGACCTGGGCCTCGCGGGTGCTGGCGCCGAGGTGCGGGGTGAGCAGCGCGCCGGGCGCCTGCAGCAGCGGGTGGTCGGCGGGCGGCGGCTCCTTGGTGAAGACGTCGACGGCGGCGCCGGCGATCTCCCCCGCGCGCAGGGCGGCGGCGAGCGCCTCCTCGTCGATGATCCCGCCCCGGGCGACGTTGATCACCCGGGCGGTGGGCTTCATGGCACGCAGCTGCTCGGCGCCGATGATCCCCCGCGTCGTGTCGTTGAGCGGGGTGTGAACGCTGAGCACGTCGGACTCGCGGATCAGCGTGTCCAGGTCGACCAGCTCGACCTGCGCCTGCTCGGCGCGCTCGGGGGTGACCAGGGGGTCGTGTGCGATGACCCGCATCAGCAGGCCCTGGGATGCGGCGCGGGCCACCTCGAACCCGATCTTGCCCAGGCCGAGCAGCCCCAGCGTCTTCTCGCGGAGCTCCATCCCCATGAACTTCGACCGCTCCCAGCGACCGGCGTGCAGCGACTGGTCGGCGGGAGCCACGTTGCGGGCCAGGGCGCACATCAGCGCCACCGCGTGCTCGGCGGCGGCGATGGTGTTGCCGGTGGGGGCGTTGAGCACCAGCACCCCCTGGCGGGTGGCTGCGTCGATGTCGATGTTGTCGACGCCCACGCCGGCGCGGCCGACCACCTTGAGCCGGGTGCCGGCGGCGAGCACCTCGGCGGTGACCCTGGTCTCGCTGCGCACCACCAGCGCGTCGTAGCCGGGGATGCGCTCGATCAGCTCCTCGCGGCTCAGCCCGGTGACGACATCGACCTCGCCGGCGGCGCGCAGCCGCTCGACGCCGTCCTCGGCGATGGGGTCGGCGACCAGGATGCGGGAGGTGACGAGGGGGAGCTGGGTCACCGAGCGTGCCTCGGCGGTGGTCATCGGCCGGCGCCCGCCGGCTCGGGGGCCGCCTGGGTGCCGCGCGTCACCCGCTGCGCCGCCGCCACCGTCAGCCCCACGCGGCTGAGCAGGCCGTGGTCGGCCAGCCCCTGCTCGATGGTGGCGAGGATGGAGTAGGCGTCGCGCTCCTCGATGAAGCCGAGGTGGCCGACCCGGAAGATGCGGCCGGTGAGCTGTCCCTGGCCGCCGGCGAGAACCAGGCCGTGGCGGGTGCGCAGCGCCGCCAGGAAGGCCCTGAGCTGCTCCGGCGAGGACCCGGGCCAGTGCACCGCGGTGACCGCGTTGCTGCGGTGCGTCTCCGGCGCCAGCAGCCGCAGGCCGATGGCCACCAGGCCGGCGCGGATCATGTCGGCGACCCGCTGATGGCGGGCGAAGACGTTCTCCAGCCCCTCCTCGCGGAGCATCGCCAGCCCCTCCTGGAGGGCGTACATGACGCCGAGCGGGGGGGTGGTGAAGGTGGTCCCCTGGTCGATGAACCCCTTCTGGCGCGCGAAGTCGAAGTAGAAGCTCGGGCAGCGCGCCGCCGCGGCGGCCTGGTAG
Organism: Chloroflexota bacterium; assembly: GCA_028287625.1. Lineage (GTDB taxonomy): Bacteria > Chloroflexota > Dormibacteria > Aeolococcales > Aeolococcaceae > CF-96. The sequence continues at coordinate 12,128 of JAQBPH010000118.1, forward strand.
CCGGCCGGGCTCACCGCGATCATGGCCAGCCCGGGCGGCGCCATCCACCCCTTCTGCGAGGCGGTGACCACCACATCGAGGCCGAGCTCGTCGACGGGCAGGGGCATCACCCCGGCGCCGCTGACGCTGTCGACGGCGAGCAGCTTGCCCCGCCCCTTCACCACCGCGGCGATGGCCCGCATGTCGTTGACCACGCCCGTCGACGTCTCGTTGTGGGTGACGCAGACCTTCTCGATCTCGGGATGCTCGGCGAGCACCCGGTCGACGTCCTCGGGGTCGAGGGCCTCGCCCCAGGGCACCTCCAGCCGCACCGTCTCGACGCCGTACGCGGCGGCGATGTCGGCCCAGCGGTCGCCGAAGCTGCCGATGCTGCAGAAGAGCCCGGCCTCGCCGGGGCTGAAGAGGTTGGCGACCACCGCCTCCAGCCCGCCCGTGCCGCTGGCGGGGAACAGGAGGATGTCGTTCTCGGTCTGCAGCCCCCAGCGCAGCCCGTCGACGAGGTCGCGGATGATCACCGCGGCATCGGGGCCGCGATGGTTGATCATCGGCCGCGCCGCGGAGCGCATCACCCGCTCCGGGATGGGCGTGGGACCGGGGACGCGAAGCTGCTGCTCGAAAGCCATGGCACTCCGATGAGGGGGTTGTCGGCGGGGCCAGTGTACTTGGGGCACCGTCTGCGCCGACCCCGCGGGCGGGGGGACGGCGGGGATGCCGCCCTCCCCTCCTCCGGGCGCTGACGCGCCCGGAGGGGGGACTCCCCCAGGCCATCATCCGCTGATTCTGTCGATGCGGATGACGGCCTTCCCCCGGCTACGCCTCAGCGGACGTCGGCGGTGAAGGGCAGGAGCGCCATGTGGCGGGCGCGCTTGAGGGCCACGGTGAGCAGCCGCTGGTGGCGCGCACAGGTGCCGGTCATCCGCCGCGGCAGGATCTTGGCGCGGTCGGTGAGGTAGCGCC
>JAQBPH010000133.1:0-12087 GCA_028287625.1 Chloroflexota bacterium
GCGAGATGTGGCTAGCCTACCATTGCAGTCAGATCAACGGGAGTTTGGGTGGAGGAGCACTCGGTCGAAGGTCGCACACGCCGAGTGACGCCGGACGCTGAACGGGTGGTGAACCTTTCGGAACACATCCACAACCGACTCCTGATGGATTGCGATCGACAGACAGTGGCTCTGTCCGACATCGATCTCTCGTCGGGAAGGTTCCGGGGGGCCTCACTTCTGCCTCGGCGCCAGCCTGGCACGCGTGAAGATCAGCGCCATGTTCGAGACGTCGGGCTGACGTCAGTCGCCGAACTCGCTTCTCACTCCGGGCGGCGTGAGGGCGGAGATGTAGTTCTGCGGACCGTGGTCGTACAGCGAGGCGGGGAAGCGCACCCGTCGGAGCGCGGGCAGCTGGCGGGCCAGGAACGCCATCGGCGCCGCGGCGAGGTCGAGGAGATTCCTCTCCTGCCTGGTCGGATGCTGGTTGAGCGTCCAGCGTCCGGTGTCGCCCGTGATCCGGTACTGGTACTCCGGCCCGAAGTGTGCGAACGGCCCGGTCACCGTCGGCGGAAGCTGCGGGATGGCATCGTCGGCGTAGATGTACCGGATCACCCTCTGTCCGAGGAACGGGTCCAGGTCGCAGGCCGCGGCGAGCTCCGGGGTGCCGATCATGGGCTGGCCGAACGTGTACACGGCCCTGAGCTTGGCCGCGATCGGAGCGTACGCGCTCTCGGTGCGCAGCATGACGGCCATCATCGCGGCCATGGCCGCGCCCAGGCTGTGCCCGGTGATGTAGAGCGCCTCGAGGCGATGCGACACCGGGGCCTGGTCGGGGAGGATCGACTGTCCGTTCAGCGCGCGCTGCAGCGCGGTCACGATCTCGTAGCGTATCGCCCGGACATTGCGGTAGAAGCCGCCGTGCACATCGAAGGTGCCGGCCCCGGCGCCGAAGCGGATGGGAATCCTCTCGGCGTCGACGTCGGCATCGGTGAGCCAGTTCATGAAGTTCGTCGGCTCGGTGCCCCGGAAGCACAGGATCAGGGCCCGTCCGTCCTGGCTCTGCACCAGGAACGACGTGGCGCAGATGAACATGGCGTCGACGATCTCGTCGATCTGCAGGCAGCGATTGTCCTCGAGCCCCAGCCGCGCGGTGATCATGGCGACGGTGGCCGCATCGGAGTAGGCGTATCCCGCGCATGTGGCCATCACGTGGGCCACGCGCTCGTCAGGGTGCTCCTCCGTCGCCACGAGCGTGTCCGCCAGTCTCCTGTAGACGGGAAACGTCGAGGTTCTCGCAGGCTTGAGAGGCCTGAGCGCCTCGTACGTGGGTGCGGTGCTCTGCGTGATCAACATGGTGTGCATGCAAGCTTGACGCCGAGGCGCACCCGTTGCCTGGTACGCGATCACGTCCGGAGTGTGATCGACGACCTTGACAGTCACTGTCGATGGAGTAGCATCAGGCGCCCAGAGGAGGTCGCTGACGTGCGAGCGAGGGCGCCTCGCACCACGACCTCCACCGCATGAGGTGTGTCATGGCGGCCAATGGCAGCAACGTCACCGTGGATGGGGCCACCACCACGCGCCGCCGGCCACGGACTGCGAACGGACGCAGTGTGAGGGACGCGAACGGCAGTGCCGCGCCGTCCGGCGTGATCCAATCCGCCGGACAGGACCTCCTCCCGGTGCTGAACGCGGCGCGGGGCAATGTCGACGGGCGCGCCACCGCGATCACGGTGCTGACGCCGATGAGGTGGTGGGGGCCGCCGCTGCTTCGAATGCTGTTCGGGCTCACCTCCCTGACCGGGCTGGGCCTCGGGACGCTGCGCCGGCTCTCGTTCATCCACTACGCGCGTTGGACCATCATCGATCGCCTGCCGCCGAAGGGCTCGCCCGCACCGCGCGAGCGGCTCAACCACTCCTACCTGTTCTTCGAGAGCAACTTCAACGGCACCTGGGACCAGTACATCGATGCGTTCGCCGCGGTGGTGCCGAGCCGGATGCGCGTCATCTGGGGGAGCTCGTTCGGTTTCCCTGGCCCCCTTCCGACCGGTCCCTTCAAGGAGTACATCCGCCGCAACGAGTTCGTCGCCAACCACTACTACACGGCCTACCCGGAGGCCACGACCACGATGGTCCTGTCCTCCCTCGAGCTGGAGGCCCGGCTGCGCGAGTTCATCGACCGCTCGGCCCGCATGAACGCGGGGGAGTTCAAGCGTGCGTACGACCGCCTGCTCACGAGCGTCCAGAGGTGCCTGTGAGATGGCGAACACGGCAGGACAGGCGACGGCCCTCAGCGTCCTGAGCCCGATCCACCCGGAGAGGCTGGAGTCGCTGGAGGCCACTCTGGCGGCACTCCCGCTCGGTGAGCGGAGTCCCCTGGCCCGGGTGGCCACCACCCACTTCGCCCGGTGGGTGGTGATCGGCCAGCTGGTCTACGAGGGTGGCGGCCAGAAGCCCGACACGCTCGGCTCTCCCTACCTGCTCTTCACCAGCAACTTCGACGGCCCGCTGGACGAGTACCTCGAAGACCTCTCGCAGCTGTCGTTCCGGGAGGCTCACGCAATCTGGAGCCACTGCATCGGTTTTCCGAAGGGGAAGGCTCCGAGGCAGCTGATCGACTATCTCATGAGCCACAGGGTCGACACCACCATGTTCTACTCGGCGTACCCGAGGACCACGGTGGCGCAGATCCGCGAGAGCCTGGCGCTGCGCCGCCGGTTCGGCGAGTTCGTCACCCGCTCCCAGGCACTCGACCCGTCCGCCCTGATGCGGGCGTTCCGCAGCGCCTTCGGAGGCTCGCCATCATGACGGCATCGACGACGTGTGCCCGAACGGACCTGAGAGACATCCAGGGGAACATCCTCCGAGGCTACCGTCATCCGGTGGCGATGCACCTGTTCGTCCGCATCGGCGATGCCGGTCGCGGCAGAGCCTGGCTCGGGGGCCTCGTCGACCAGGTGACCAACGCCGAGCCGTGGCAGGCGAAGCCCGAGTCGACGGTGAACATCGCCTTCACCGCCGCCGGTCTCGGTGCGCTCGGCGTTCCAGAAGCCACGCTCGCCAGTTTTCCCGCGGAGTTTCTGCAGGGCATGGCCGCCAGAGCCGACCTGCTCGGAGACACGGGCGCGAGCGCGCCCGGACGGTGGGAGGACGGGTTAGGGACGGGAGGCATTCACGCCATGGTCGCCCTTCAGGCGCGGTCGCCCGAGCTCCTGAACGACCGGGTGCGGGCGGTGGAGAGGGCACTCGAGGGCGGCAACGGCGAGCTCGCCGTCGTGTCCCGGCAGCCGGCGGCGAGGCTGCCCGAGTACAGGGAGCACTTCGGATTCGTCGACGGGCTCGGCCAGCCATGGGTGGACTGTCCCGACACGGGCGGGGTCTACAACGGCCAGGGAACCCCTCAGGGCGGGAGGGGGTGGAAGCCCGTGGCACTGGGCGAGTTCCTGCTCGGCCATGCCGACGAGGAGGGCGTGCTGCCCGATGCGCCCGCTCCTGACGTCCTTGGCCACAACGGCTCCTTCCACGTCTTCCGAAAGCTGCGCCAGGACGTCGCCGGCTTTCGGCGCTTCCTCCGGCAGCAGGCCGCCACCCTGGGCGCGACCGAGGATCTCCTGGCCGCCAAGATCGTCGGACGGTGGGCTGACGGCAGCCCGCTCGAGCTGTCTCCCGACCGGCCCGATCCGGGCATGGCGCGCGACCCCGACCGGAACAACGACTTTCGCTACGGAGGCGATGCCGCCGGCCACCGGTGCCCCATCGGCGCGCACATCCGCCGCGCCAATCCTCGAGACGCGCTGGGGTTCGACGAGCAGATGGTGAGCCGCCACCGGCTGATCCGCCGCGGGATCCCCTACGGCCCTCCTCTGCCCGACGGGATCGAGGACGACGACGGGGTGGACCGTGGCCTCCTCTTCATGGCGGCGATGGCCAGCCTCACGCGGCAGTTCGAGTTCGTGCAGTCGCAGTGGCTGAACGACGGCAACATCCTCAGCCTGGGGACCGATCGAGACGCGATCACCGGTGACCAGGACAGGACCGGCAAGATGACCGTTCAGGGGTCGCCACCGCAGTTCCTCTGGCCGCTGGAGCTCCTCACCGTCACCCTGGGCGGCGAGTACCTCTTCATGCCCGGCATCACCGCTCTGCGCTGGTTGTCCCAGGGGGTGTGACGCCGGGACCCGATCGCCGCCGGCCCGGCTGACCCGGCTGCGGCGATGACGCCCGGTGGCCGGAGTCGGGGTGGAAAGCCCACCGGATACCATGTCGCCGTGGCCGTCCTCAGCTCCGGGGGGGACGCTCGGTGACCGAGCCCCGCCGGCCGGTGCGCATCGCCAACTGCTCCGGCTTCTACGGCGACCGCCTCGCCGCCGCCCGGGAGATGGTCGAGGGCGGCCCCATCGACGTGCTCTGCGGCGACTACCTCGCCGAGCTGACCATGCTCATCCTCTGGAAGGCGCGCGAGCGAACCGGCGCGGGATATGCGACCACCTTCCTGCGGCAGATGGAGCAGGTGCTCGGGACCTGCCTCGACCGCGGCATCAGGGTGGTGAGCAACGCCGGCGGCCTCGACCCCGCCGGGCTGGCGGCGGCGCTGCGCGACCTCGCCGCGACGCTCGGCCTGCATCCGCGCATCGCCCACGTCGAGGGCGACGACCTGCTGCCGCGGCTCGGCGAGCTGCGCGACGCGGGGGTGCGGCTCGACCACCTCGACACCGGGAGGCCGCTCGGCGAGGAGCTGCAGCCGGTCAGCGCCAACGCCTACCTCGGCGCCTGGGGCATCGTCGAGGGCCTGCGCGCCGGCGCCGACGTGGTCGTCTGCCCGCGGGTCACCGACGCCTCGCTCGCCGCCGGTCCCGCCGCGTGGTGGCACGGCTGGGAGCGCACCGACTGGGACGCGCTCGCCGGCGCGGTGGTCGCGGGGCACATCATCGAGTGCGGGCCGCAGTGCACCGGCGGCAACTACTCCTTCCTCGAGGAGATCACCGACCGCCGCTATCCCGGGTTCCCCATCGCCGAGGTCGCCGCCGACGGCAGCTCCGTCATCACCAAGCACCCGGGAACCGGGGGCCTGGTCTCGGTGGGCACGGTGACCGCGCAGCTGCTCTACGAGATCGGCGCGCCCGCGTACGCCAACCCCGACGTGGTCGCCCGCTTCGACAGCGTGCGGCTCACCCAGGACGGCCCCGACCGGGTGCGGGTCGACGGGGTGCGCGGCGAGCCGGCGCCGCCGGACCTCAAGGTGTGCCTCAACTATCTCGGCGGCTACCGCAACACCATGACCATGGTGCTCACCGGCCTCGACATCGAGGCGAAGGCACGCCACGCCGAGGAGCTGCTCTTCGGCGTCCTCGGCGGGCGCGAGCGCTTCGCCGAGACCGACGTGCGGCTGCTCCGCACCGACCGGCCCGACGCCGCCAGCAACGAGGCCGCCACCGCGCTGCTGCGCGTCACCGTGAAGGACCCCGACCCGCGCATCGTCGGCCGCGCCTTCTCCAACGCCACCATGGAGCTGGCGCTGGCGAGCTACGCCGGCTTCTTCCCCACCTCGCCGCCGACCGCGGAGACCGCCTACGGCGTGTACTGGCCCGCGCTCGTCCCCGCCGGCGCGGTGGTGCACACCGCGGTGCTGCCCGACGGCGCCCGCGTCGAGGTCCCCCACACGAAGGTCCCGCCCGGCATCCGCGAACCGGTGGGGCTCGGGCCCGAGCCCGAGCCACCGCCGCTCCCCGGCGGCCCGCTGGTGCGCGTCCCGCTGGGGCGGCTCTTCGGGGCGCGCTCCGGCGACAAGGGCGGCAACGCCAACCTCGGGGTGTGGGCGCGCGGCGACGCCGCCTGGGGGTGGCTCCGCGAGCAGCTCACCACCGACCGGCTGCGCGAGCTGCTCCCCGAGGCGGCCGGCCTCGAGGTGCGCCGCCACGAGCTGCCCCGGGTGCGCGCGCTGAACTTCGTCATCGCCGGCCTGCTCGGCGAGGGGGTGGCGTCGTCGACGCGCTTCGACCCCCAGGCGAAGGGGCTGGGGGAGTGGCTGCGCTCGCGCACCGTCGAGCTGCCCGAGGCGCTGCTGACAGGCGCATGACCTCGGCATCACCGCGCGGGACGAACACACCAGCACCGCACGCGGCACCCCAGCCTGGCCGTGCGTCCCGCGACAATGGGGGGATGGCCCCTCCCGACGGCACTCCCGACGCACCCCTGCGGGTGGCCGTGGTCGGCTCCGGTCCCGCCGGCTTCTACGCCGCCGAGCACCTGCTCACCGACCGGCGGCACAGCGTCCGCGTCGACATGTTCGAGCGGCTGGCCACCCCCTGGGGACTGGTGCGCAGCGGTGTCGCCCCCGACCACCCGAAGCTCAAGTCGGTGAGCCGCATCTACGAGCGCACCGCCGGCCAGCCCGGATTCCGCCTGTTCGCAAACGTCGAGCTGGGCTCCGACCTCACCCACGAGGACCTCGCCGAGCACTACCACGCCGTCGTCTACGCGGTGGGCGCGCAGACCGACCGGCGCAGCGGCATCCCCGGCGAGGACCTGCCCGGCAGCTGGGCGGCGACCGACTTCGTGGGCTGGTACAACGGCCATCCCGACTACCGCGACCTCGAGTTCGACCTCTCCTGCGAGCGCGCCGTGGTGGTGGGAAACGGGAACGTCGCCATGGACGTGGCGCGGATGCTGTGCCTGACCCACGACGAGCTCGCCGTCACCGACGTCGGCGACCACGCCCTCGAGGTGCTCGCCGGCCACCGCATCACCGAGATCGTGGTGCTCGGCCGCCGTGGGCCCGAGCAGGCCGCCTTCACCACCCCCGAGCTCCGCGAGCTCGGCGAGCTCTCCGACGCCGACGTGATCGTCGACCCCGCCGAGCTCGAGATCGACCCCGAGTGCCGCGAGGAGGCGCCGACCAGCACCGCGGTCCGCAACCTCGAGGTGCTCCGCGACTACGCCGGGCGCACCCCCCAGGGGCGGCGCCGGCGGATCGTCCTCCGCTTCCTCACCTCGCCGGTCGAGATCCACGGGACGAACCGGGTCGAGGCGGTCACCCTCGTGCGCAACCGCCTGGTGCGCACCGCGGAGGGCACGCTCCGCGCCCGCGCCACCGACCGGACCGAGACCGTCGGCGCCGGCCTGGTGATGCGCGCCATCGGCTACACCGGCGTGCCCCTGCCCGGGGTGCCCTTCGACACCGGCCGCGGGGTCATCCCCAACCATGGCGGGCGGGTGCTCGCGGAGGGCGAGGCCGTCCCCGGCGTCTACGTGACCGGCTGGATCAAGCGCGGGCCCAGCGGCGTCATCGGCACCAACAAGAAGTGCGCCCAGGAGACCGTCGACGCGCTCCTCGAGGACGCCGACGCCGGCCTCCTGCCGGAGCCGCGCAGCGACGACGCCGAGCGCTTCGAGGCGGGGCTGCGGGCCCGCAAGCCGCGGCTCCTCACCTACGCCGGGTGGGAGGCGATCGACCGTCACGAGCGCGCCCTCGGTCAGGCCCAGGGACGGCCACGGGTGAAGCTCACCCGGCTCGAGCAGCAGCTCCAGGCGGCCGCCGGATCCGGCGAGGGCTCGACTCCTACCGGTGCCCGGTGAAGGGCTCGGTCCCCGCCGCGAGCTGCACCCGGCGCAGCCGGGAGTGGAGGCGCACGTAGTCGAGCTCGCGGGCGAGGTCGCCGATGCCGTTGCTGGCCGGCACCGGGCTGATCTCGATGCTGGCGAGGGCGCCGAGCGCCGCGCCGTGGGAGTCGAGGAAGGGGCTGCCCGAGTCGCCCAGGGTGCCGGGCGGGGCGGTCACCACGTCGTGGCTCCAGCCGTGGCCGGCGTCGCCGACGCTCTGCCCCTGACGCGGCCCGAGCAGACCGAGGCCCAGCCACAGCTCGGAGCTGCCGTAGCCGAAGACGGCGTCGCCCTGCCGGACGCCGGGGGAGAGCGCCGTCGGGCCGCCCCACACCGGCACCGAGGGGTTCACCAGCGGGTAGTCGCGGGGGTCGACCGCGACCAGGGCGAGGTCGTTGAACGTGCAGAGGTCGGGCCTGGTCTCGCGGGCCAGGTGCATCGCGATCCAGGCGCTGTAGGCCAGCGTGCCCCGGTGCCTGCCGCCGGCGATGTCGACGGGCGTGCCCAGCGGCAGCGAGTCGCTGGCGCAGCCGTCGCCCTCGGCGCCCCGCGGCGTGCCCGTGCTGAGGCAGTGCGCGGCCTCGGCCAGGAAGATGTGGCCGGAGTCGGTGACGACGAAGCCCGCGGTGCACTGGGCGCCGACGTTGACCAGCTGGACCCCGGGGTGGATCGACGCCGACCCCGCCGGCGCCCACGCCACCGTCTCCGCCGAGGCGCCGCCGTCCCAGCCCACCGCCACCGCCAGCGCGGCGAGCAGCAGGCCGGCGGTGGCGACGGGGCGCGAACGGCCGCGGCGGGCTGGCGATGGCACCGGCTCCCTCCCTTCGCGGCCCTCCGATCGGCGTGGCGCCAGCGATCCGTGCATCGTGGGCCCACCGCGGACCGGGGCGCAAGCCGGAGGCGGCGGGGAGCTGGGTGCGGATCCCGCCTACTCGCTCGCCAGGGCGAGCTGCAGCCGAGCGGGATCGGGCGGTGCGGAGAGGAAGAGCAGCCGCAGCTGCGCCATCGCCACCCTGTTGTGACCGCCCACGTTGATGCCGCGGAGCAGCGCGACCTGCCGTGTCATGACGCGCGGGCATGGTAGCGTCGACCACCGTGCCCGATGGCAGGCCCACCGCTCCGGGGAGCCCGCCTGAGACGAGGTTCGTGTGTGGCGACACCCGACTGGATCCGCACGGTGCGCAGCGCCGCCACCGTCGCGCAGGTCGCGGAGCGCATGCGGACGCTCATCGCCGAGCGCGGCCTCACCCTCTTCGCCGAGGTGGACCATGCTGCGAACGCGCGCGAGGCCGGGCTCGAGATGCCGCCGTCCCTCCTCCTGGTCTTCGGGAATGCGAGGGCGGGCACACCCCTCATGCTGGCCGCGCCGGACATCGCCCTCGAGCTTCCCCTCCGCGTCCTCGTCCGCGAGGACTCCGAGGGGGGCGCCGCACTCGTGTACCTCGATCCGGCCCGGCTCGCCGCAGCCTTTGGGGTGGAGCACCTGGCAACGGGCATCATGGGGCTGTCGACGCTGGTCGAGGCGGCCGCGGCCACGAGCGCGGACGGGTGATCAGCAATGGAGGAGGTGGGCGCCGACGATGTGGTGGGGCTGGACGCGGGGGTCGCGGAGCAGCCGGTCGGGCACGCGACTCAGCTCCGTCCTGCAGCGGGGTGCCGGGGGGATCTTCGAGACGGAGAGTGAGGGAGCCCTGGCCGAGGGGCTGCGGGTGGTGAATGTCCGCTCGGTCGCTCACCACCCGCGGCTGATCCGCGACGGGAACGCTTGATCCCGCGTACCCCGGGAGTGCCGTGTCCTAGTTCCCCGGCTCGCGCGCTCGGCCAGAAGTCGGGGCGACCACACGGCCGGCACCGCTGACGGCCCTCGGGAGGGGGTCCAGCTCGTAGCCAGTTGGAGCACCGCTGTCTGTCACGGTGGCGCACCCCCGGGGGCCGTACCAATGGCCATCCGTCAGGTCTCATACTGTCTGGCGCTGTGAAGCCAGAGTTCCTCGACCGCGCTCTGCCCGCCAAGCTCCGTGGCCCGGCCGCGGACCTCGAGACCCTCATGGCCCAGGTGCGCGGCATCTTTCCAGGCCTTGAGCCCCCCGCGCCGGGCTCTCCGCTTGCGATCGCTCACGCGTTTGCCGCGGAGTTCGACCGCCGTGCGGCGACATTCCGCGGCTGGGTAGGCTCCGAGAGCCTTCCGGCCACAGCCCGCCCTCATCGCGTCGAGTTCCGTGCAGCCGCGGACCACCTGGCGGCGAGCGCATGCCGGCTCTCAGCAGCCACGGAACGGCGGCGCGTCGACGCGCTTTTAACCTGGCCATGATGGGCGTCCTCGGGGACATCACGGTCGAGCTGCAGCGACTCGGCGTGCCCGGACCCGTGTCGCGCGATCCGGCGGCGGCAGCGGCAGCCCAGATAGGGCACCGGGCCACGGGTTGGTGAGGTGAGCGTCACCAGCCGCGCGGTCGCCACGGGCACCGGCTCTCTCGGAGCACCCTGACGTGGCCTCCGGCAGTGGCGAGCACCAGCCCGAGCAGAAGACGGTCCTCGGCTTCCCCCTGCGCCCGGGGGGCGACGGTAAGGCCGTCCAGGACGCCCGCCACTACTGGTACGAGCTCGCTCAGGAGATCCACGGTGCCTTCTCCGACCTCGACCGGGCGATCTCCGGCATCCAGTGGTCCGGCGACGGCCGCAAGGCCTTCGACGCTCGCTGGTCGGAGTTCTCCGGCCACGGCACCGAGGCCACCCAGCACTCCCAGGAGATGGGCGACCACCTTTTCAGGCTCGGCAACCAGATCTTCGACGCCCAGCACGAGTGGGACCTGGCCATGGGCGCCATGACGGCCTCCACGGCCATCGGCATCGGGCTCACCTTCGTCACCTTCGGCGTCTCCGACGCCGTCGCCGAGGGTGCCGCCACGGCGGCGGTGGGGACGATGGAGGCGATCTGCGCGGCTCTCGACGTGACCCTCGACGCCGTCGTGCAGGTGCTGGCGGCGGCCATCCGCATCGCCGCTCAACTCGCGGTGAAGTTCAGCTGGCAGTTCGGCATCAACGTGGTCTCCCAGGAAGCCGCCAACACGGTCGAGGGCAGGGGCCTGGGCAGCGTGGACCTCCTACAGGCGGCGGAGTTCGCCGGCGTCTCCGTGGTGATCCCGGGGGTGCTCGGCAATGTGACCGTCAACGGAACCAGGGTGCTGGAGGGAGCGTCGGGCGCGATTCTCACCGGCGCCGTGACCGATGCCGGCGTCCAGGGGGTCGAAGGGCTGACCGAGGGCAAGCCCTTCAGTCCCGCCGAGGTGGTGGTGTCCGGAGCGCTGGCGGGAGCTGGCCACATCGCAGCCGAGGAGCTCGGCGCTCACCTCAGAACCCAGGCTGACGACGTCTCCCCCACCGAGCTGGCCCCGTCCCCGCCGACCGATCTCACCCCGGCGATGGGGGCCGATCGGGAGGCGCGGCTCCTGGCCGAGGCTCGAGCGCTCAAGACGAACCCACAGCTTGCCCACATCCCGGACGATGAGCTCGCGGCCATCCGTGGCTACACCACCGATGAGGGGGCTGTCGCCGACTACCGCCGAATCAACTCGGCGCTCCGCAGCGGCGACTCGGCGGCGATCACCCGGCTGCAGCCGTATATCGCGAAGATCCAGGCTGGTCTTGAACACCTCCCGGACCACCGCGGCACGGTCTACCGCGGGACCACTCTCAGACCCGAGGTGATCGGCAGGTTCGTCGAGGCGGCGCGCAGCGGGCATCCGATCGTCGAGGACGCCTTCACCAGCACCACCAGCGACCCGTCCGTGGCCTTCTCGGGGAACACCCGCTTCGTCATCCGCTCCGCGCATGGGAAGGACGTATCGCCCATCTCGGTCTTCGGCACTGAACAGGAGGTGCTCTTTCCCCCGGGGACCAAGTTCAGGGTACTCTCGGTCACTGAATCGTCAGCCGGCGACCATGTCATCATGCTGCGGGAGGTTCCTTGACACATGAGTGAGCTCAGCGACGAGGAGGTTCTGCGACAGCTCACTGAGGCAGCTGAAGAGCAGGAGCGGATCCTCGCCGACCCCACCCGGGCCCACCCCGTGCTCCATCCTGACAAGTTCGCCGATCCCATCGGCTTCGATGAGGAGGGTCGACCGCTGTCGGGGCATCGGCGCCGCCGCCCCTCACAGGATGAAGCGAAGCCGTAGCGAGGGGGTTGAACCGGCCGCAGCCCAGCTGGCACCGATCATCCCCCCGCCAGGCACCACAGAGGGCCAAACACTTACCCTCGGCGAGTCGCTGCTTGCCCTCGGCGCGGTCAGGTCGAAAAGCGAAGCGCTTCGCTTGGTCAATCAAGGCTCGGTGCGGGTGAATGGGCATCGTGTGGGTAGCCTGGATGTGGATCTGCGGGATTGGGGGTCGGGCCGCTCCGCTGTTGTGGTCTCGACGGGTCCGGCCAGACGTTTTCTGGTCCGGCTAGCCCAGTAAACCTGTTCCGAGGGGTTCGGGTCTGCGTACTTCGACGTCTGGAGGGCT
>JAQBPH010000137.1:0-2551 GCA_028287625.1 Chloroflexota bacterium
GCCGGCGACGAATGCCGCCTCGCCGAGGCGCGAGACCAGGAGCAGCGCGACGGCGCCGGCGGCGGCGAGCAGGAGGGTGAGCAGGGCGGCGGTGGCGAGCTCGCCGCGCACCGCCGCCACCACCGCCCGGGAGGCCCAGCCGGTGGGCAGCCAGGCGAGGTCGGCGACCCGGCCCCGACCGGGCGCGTCGAGCCCCAGCGGGGAGGTGGAGTGCATGCCGTCGGGGGTGCGCAGCACCACGTTGACGGCGGTGACGGTGAAGACGGTGCCGGTCACCAGCAGCGCGGCCGCGTCCCGCACCCGTCGTGCGGGCATCACCCGCACGGTGACGATGGTCGCCGCAGTCCCCGCGGCCAGCGGCAGCGCAGCGAGGGCGGCGGCGGCGAGCGCCACCACCGGCAGAGCGGCGAGCGCCCCCACCGCCGACAGGTAGGCGACCAGCCAGGGCCCGGCGAGCAGCGCCGCAATCCCCACCCCGGTGACCAGCTGGACGCAGAGCTTTGCCAGCAGCACCGCCCGCGGCGCCACCGGGGCCACCAGCAGCATCTCGAGGTCGCGCGCGAAGTAGAGGCCGCTGATGGCGAAGCTGACCGAGGTCACCGCCACCACCCCGCAGAGGGTGGCGAGGGCGGCCGCCAGCGAGGGCTCGAGGGTCGCCGGCGACGGCGCGCCTGCGCCGAGCAGGTCGGCGGCGAGGTGGTGGGTGCCCAGCCACCAGGCGAGCGCGAGGGTGCCGAGGATGAGCGTGCGGCCACGCTGCTCGGGACCGGCCCGGAGGCAGGCGTTGACCGCCATCCTCCCCCGCGCCCCCAGCAGCCTCGGCACCGGCCGGTAGCCGCCCCAGCCGGTCACCACCGGTCCGGGCCCGGCCATCACCGCGGCGGCGGCGGCGGTCACTCGAGGGCGCGGAGCAGCGGCCGCAGGTCGGAGTCGCCGTCGGCCCCGGTGAGGCGGAGGAAGGCCTCCTCCAGGGTGCCGGCGCCGAGCGTGCTGCGCAGCTCGGCGGGGGTCTCGACGGCGACCAGGCGGCCGTGGTGGACGACCCCGACACGGTCGCAGAGCAGCCCTGCGACCTCGAGGACGTGGGTGCTGAGGAAGACGGTGCGGCCCTCGCCGCAGAGACCGCGGAGGATGTCCTTGAGCTGACGGGCGCCGGCGGGGTCGAGGCCGACGGTGGGCTCGTCGAGGAACAGGACCTGGGGGTCGTGGAGCAGCGCCGCTCCCAGGGCGAGCTTCTGGCGCATCCCCCGGGAGTACGACTGCACCAGCCGCTCGGCGTGGCCGGCGAGGCCGAAGGCGCCGAGCAGCGGGTCGATGCGCGCCGCCTGCACCCGGCGGGGCACCCCGTAGAGATCGGCGGCGAAGGCGAGCATCTCGCGCCCCGTGAGCTTGTCGTACAGGGCGGGCTGGTCGGGCACGTGGCCGGTCACCGCCCGGGCCCGGAGCGGGTAGGCGACCACATCGTGGCCACAGAGCTCGGCGGTGCCCGAGGTGGGCCGGAGCAGGCCGGTGAGCAGCCGGATGGTGGTGGTCTTGCCCGCCCCGTTCGGCCCGAGGAAGCCGAACAGCTCGCCGGGGGCGACCTCCAGGCTCATGGAGTCGACCGCCACCCGGTCGGCGAAGAGCTTGGTGAGGCCGCGCAGCCGGATGGCCGGCTCGGGGCGCAGCGGGACCGGCGCCGCCGCGCTCACCCCGCCGGGTCCGCGGCGAGCAGCCGGCGCACCGCCTCCACCTCCTCGTCCAGCCGCCGGTCGTCCCACACCGGCAGCGCCGCCGATGCGTCGGGTGGGTCGCGGAGCTCGACCCAGGAGCGGCAGCCGCCGTACTCGCGGAGGTCGGGCACCTCGACGCGCTCGGGCAGTGCGCTGACCCGCAGCACCGCCACCACCGGCCGCACCGACGCGGCCTCCGACAGCTGCCGCTGCCTGAAGCGCAGGGTGAGGTAGTTGCCGGTCCACACGGTGCGCTCCTCGAGCGCGTGCAGCCGCTCCAGCGACGCCGCCTCGATCACCTCCACCACCTCGGCGAGGGCCCCGAGCGACACCATCCCGGGGCTCACCGGCCGGGGGTGCCCCTCGGGACGCCCGGCGGCGACGGCCACCGGGCGCGGCGCCCGGTGCATGCCCGGCACCAGGAGGTCGCGGTACTCCGGCTTGAGGAAGACGCCGCGCTCGTGGAAGAGGGTCGGATAGAGCCAGAAGGGCGCGGAGCGGGGGGCGCTGAAGTGGTGACCGGGGTCGTCGAGGCCGCCGCGGCGCACCAGCAGCGCCTGCCGCCCCTGCTCGAGCGCGGCCACCACCACGTCCCACTCCTTGAGCGCGAGGGCGAGCCGGGGCGGGAGCGTCACCGGATGATCATACGGGCGCCGCCACCGCCCTCCCTCCCGCGGGTGCGGGTACGGAGTTGCAACGAGGGGCCACGAAGCCGGCCGTCGCCCGCTAGGCTGTGCCGCCATGCTCCGGCGTCTCGGCCGCCTCTGTCCCCGTCTCCTCGGCTCTCCCTGGGTGCGCCTCGCCGGCACCGGGCTCGGCGCCGTCCTCTTCCTCCGTGC
>JAQBPH010000144.1:0-6175 GCA_028287625.1 Chloroflexota bacterium
CCTGGGGACGCGCCCGGCCGCCTGGGCTACGCTCGCCCGCCTGGCACGGGTCGCCTCCGGCGTCGAGGCCCGCGCCGCCGCCGCCGCGGTCGCCGCCGCCGCCGCGCTGCGCGACCGGCGCTGAACCTGGAGGCGGCGTGCCGCCTCGGGGAGGAGGGTCGACCCCGGCGGCACGACCACCCTGGCGGATCACGACCTGTGCTCGCTGACCAAAGACAACCGCGGTCCGCGCGGAGGGAGAATGGCGCGATGACCGACTTGAAGACCCTCGTCGAGAAGTGGCCAGCGTGTGCACCCTACCTGCTGAGCGTGCTCCGCATCGCGGCCGCGTTCATGTTCATCCTGCCCGGGACGATGAAGCTCTTCGCCTTCCCCGCCGGCATCCCCCCCACCGGCGGCACCGCGCCGCTGATGTCCGAGGCGGGGCTGGCCGGCGTCCTCGAGACCGTCGGCGGCGTGCTGCTGCTCCTCGGCCTCTTCACCCGCCCGGTCGCCTTCCTGCTCGCCGGCGAGATGGCGGTGGCCTACTTCCAGGTCGCCTTCCCCCAGGGGTTCTGGCCGATCCTCAACCAGGGCATGCCCGCGGCGCTGTTCTGCTTCATCTGGCTCTACCTCTCGGCCGCCGGCGCGGGCCCGTGGAGCCTGGACGCGCGGCGCGGCGCGGTCACCCACCTCGCCGGTGAGCGGCAGGCGAGCCGAGATCGCGTCGCCGCGGGCGACCGCTGAGCTCCGACAGGCGGAGCGGGCAGCCTACCCGCTCCGCTTGAGGGTCCCCAGCCGCTTGGCCCGCCGCTCGGCGAGGGAGAAGAGCCAGAGCGCCGCGGGGATGAGCAGCACCCCCATCAGTAGCAGCAGGCCGATCTGGGGCAGCAGCGCGCCGGCATGGGCACGGTGGAGCAGCGCGTCGCGGATCGCAGAGAGCGTGTAGGTGAGCGGCGAGAGCACCCCCACCGCCTGCAGCGGCAGCGGCAGCACCGAGACCGGGTAGTAGACCCCGGAGACGAGCAGGAAGAGTCCCTGCAGCGCGGTGCTCATCTGCTCGCCCTTCTCGGGTGCCAGCAGCGGCAGGATGGCGATGAGGATCCCCAGGCCGATGAGCGGCACCGTCGCCGCGGCCAGCACCAGCCCGGCGGCGGCCAGGTCGGCGTGGGACAGGTCGACGTGGAAGACGAGCAGGGAGACGGCGACCACCACCGCGGTGCGCGCCAGCCCGTAGATCACCGAGAAGACGCAGATGCCGAGCAGGTGGGTGGCGCGCTTCACCGGCGCCATGAACGTGTACTCGATGGTGCCCTCCCAGCGCTCCCAGCCGACCGCGTACGCGACCTCCATGAACACCAGCGAGAGATAGCTCCAGAGCATCGAGCCGGCGAGCAGGTACAGCTGGATGGCGCGCAGGTCGATGCCGCCGCCGATGCCGGTGGCCGCCAGGCCGGTGGCCAGGTAGCCGATGCTCATCACGCTGACCATGCTGTAGACGAACCAGACCGCCTCCCAGGCCCAGAAGCGGCGGTAGAGGTTGCGCTGGCGCTCGAGGAAGCCGACGAAGGCGCCGAGCTCATGGCGCAGGGCGGCGGTGCTCATGAGCGTTCCTCCGTGTCATCGCCGATGCTGTGCCCGGTCATGCGCAGAAACACCGCCTCGAGGCTCTGACCGGAGGTGCACAGCTCCGCCGGCGGCGCGTCGGCGACCACCGCGCCGGCCTCGAGGATCACGATGCGGTCGCAGAGCGCCTCCGCCTCGGCGAGATCGTGGGTGCAGAGCACGATGGTCACGTCGCGCTCGTCGCGCAGCACCTCGATGAGCCGCTGCACGTCGCGCTTGGAGTGCGGATCGAGCCCGGTGGTGGGCTCGTCCATGAGCAGCAGCGAGGGGGTGGTGAGGAAGCTGCGCGCGATCGCCACCTTCTGCTGCTGGCCGCGCGAGAGCTGCTTCATCGGACGGTCCATGGCGTCGGCCGGCAGCCCCAGCCGCCGCAGCACCGACTCGGCGCGCGGGCGCGCGTCGTCGACGGTCCCGTACAGCCGCGCCGCGTAGAGCAGGTTCTCCCAGGGGCTCAGCTCCTTGAAGAACGCCGCCTCCACCGAGACCCGGTTGATGCGGCGACGCACCGCGTCGGCGTCGGCGACCACGTCATGGCCGAAGACCCGCGCCGTCCCGGTGTCCGGCACCATCAGGGTGGCGAGAATGCGGATGAGCGTCGACTTGCCGCTCCCGTTCACGCCGATGATCCCGGTGATCCCGCCGGCCCGCATCTCCAGGTCGAGAGCGTGCAGCGCCGTCTTCTCGGTCGCCGGGCCGCGCCGCCACGGCGGCCCGCCCGGACGCGTGCGGAAGCGCTTGCTCACCCCCCGGAGCTCCACCGCCGGCGCCGTCCTGCGCGGCACCGGTGTCGCCTCTGCCACCGTCAGCATCTCTGTCACCCGTGATCTCGTCGGTCTCGAACATCGAAATCCAAAAGGACCGCTGCGGCCTGGCCACGCGGTCCTCGAGATCGGGCGTCAGAACTCTGACTAGGTACTCAAGGCGCGGCCCAGGCCGTGCGTGCTCCACCCCCTCTGGGGCGTAGCGCCATCCACGTGGGCCTCATGCACGAATCTCCGTGGTCACCGGCGATGTGCCGGTGGGGACATGCAGGGTATCACGGGTCCCCCGCTTCAGTCCCTCACATCGGCAGCTTCACGCCGTGGCGCCTCAGCACGACGTCAACGTGGCTCTGGCATCTCGGTCGGCCTGCACCATCGTGCCGCCGGACGATTCGCTTCCATGACGTTCTCTCCAGGGTACACATCCCGTGTTCGGCGAACATATGTCCCGTATGGAGCTGCCCCGTCCCCACGGCGGCGAAGCGGCGCGACGCCGCCATCCCGTAGCTCGCCTGGCGAATCGACTCGTCCCTCCGTCTCCAGGGGGGATCACCATCCGGTGAGGCATAGCCGACACCCTGCTACGATCGATCACGTCATGGGGTGAGAGGCCAACCTGGGTGCTGACCACCACGAGTCGACTCCAGCCGGACCAGGGTGCTCACCTCATCCTCGATGCGAATCAAGATCTGCGGCATCCGCTCCATCGCTGATCTGGACGTCGCGGTGAGGGTCGGCGCTGATGCCCTCGGTTTCCTCTCCGGGCTGACGCATTTCTCAGAGGATCGCCTGGGCCCTGATCAGGCACGAGACCTCGTACGTCGAGTACCGCCATTCGTGGTGACTGTGCTGGTCACTCACCTCACCGACCCGGCAGAGGTCGACGATCTCCGACAGTTCGTGGGAGCCGACCGCGTGCAGCTTCACGGCGAGATGACGGTGGACGAGGTCACCGCCGCCAGACGGCGAATGCCACAGACGGGGCTGATCAGAGCGGTTCACGTCGCCGCGGGGGCGACGGCTGCAGATGTGCTCACCGAGGCGAAGGCCGTGGAGCAGCATGTCAGTGCGGTGATTCTCGACTCGAGGACCGATCAGCGTCTGGGTGGGACCGGCGCCACCCACGACTGGTCCGTCTCTCGCATCGTGGCCAGCCGGTTGAGCTGCCCGGTGATCATGGCGGGAGGGCTGACCCCCGTCAACGTGGCGGCTGCTGTCCGCGAGGTCATGCCATTCGCAGTGGATGTGAACAGTGGAGTGGAGGACTCCCAGGGCTGCAAGTCTCTCCAGCTCTGCCGGAGGTTCGTTGCCGAGGCTCGTACGGCGTGCGATTCATCGGACAGGGCCAGCGGGGGCGCGTGAGCAACGACGACCTATAGCAGGACGCGCAGTCGCTCGTCGAGCTGTCTCATCGCGGGGCTCGCCGCGCAGAATGCAAGCGTTGCCGGACCCCCAGGATGCGTTGCACGTACGGTCTCAGCCCCGCCTGGCCGGCAATCGTGAGTGATTCGGTCAGCAACGCGCACGCCTTCTCGAGCTCCTGCTGCCGTGCGTAGGCCGCTGCGCAATCAGTCAGCACCGCAGACCGTGGCGAGAGCAACGATGCGCTGGTCCCCACCAGCGCGCCTTCCAGAGCAATCACTGCCTGCCTCGGCCAGCCCAGCAGCAGCGCACAGCTTCCCCGGAAACCGGCCAGCCGAGCTTCATCCCAAGGGCTGAAGGCCCCGCCGCCCGGGGTGCGCGCCGCACCCAGAGTGCGTTCTGCACGGCTGAGGTCCTGGTGGGAGGCTCTGGCGTCCCCTGCCGCGGCGTGCTCCTCCGCCTGGCGTGCCGATATCCATGCGCAGAGGAACAGGAGGGCCTGCGATCCGGCAGCTGCTTGTGCCTCGTCGAGCAGCGCCAGCGCCGTCGCTGGACTACCACCGTCACCACCCCGTTCCGCACTCGAATAGATGTAGCTCTTCTGGACCAGTACATACGCCCCCAACGGCCCATCGCCGCTCTCTCTCGCAAGTCTGCTCGCCAGGGAGTAATGGAGGTGCGCGTCATCGAGGTTTCCCAAGCGGTATGACAACCAGCCGACCAACGTGGCTGCCTCGCCGGTGATCGACTTCAACCGCCGCTCGGAGGCAGCCAGCTGCGCGTCGCGCAACAGCTTCCGGAGGCCGGCGAGATGGCACCGGACTGCCGGCAGCAGCCTTCGGGGTGCCATGACGTGGGACAGCTCCGCGTGGCTCCTTGTCAGTGCCTGCAGGTCGTCGAACATCTGCGGCCCGACCTGCTCTGGGACGCCGAGCATCCCGTCGACCCAGCACCGGTCCCGGTCGTCACTCTCCAGTAGGGCAGCCCCATCGAGCATCGGTGGCAGGCGTTCGGGAGGCTTCGGGGTGAGGACCGTTCTGGTTTCCCACACCAGGTCGTCGATGAGCTGGGTGGTCATGGGCGATGGAACGTCCTCCGCCATCCGGTGGCTCCGTCTCCCCGCAGTCATGGCACTGCTGCTCAGACCCAGCTCCTCCAGGGACACATCGAGGACCTCGCCGAGCTGTATCGCGCGCTCGAACGTCCGAGGTGCGCACGTCCCGCGCTCCCATTCCCGCACCGTGCGCGCGTCGACCTCCATCCGCTCGGCCAGCCGCTCCTGCGTCATCGGGGGCGCTGGTAGGGGTGGCGGATGTCCCATGCCTTCCGGAAGCGTGCCAGGCGCTCGGCGAAGACCCTCAGCTCCGGTCGCCGCGGGGTCCGGGGCCGCAATCGCGAGGGCTCGGGTCTCTGCTCAGGAGTCATGGGGTCATCCCGGGCGAAGAACACGCGTTTTGTGGAGGAGGTTCGACCGGATGTCGAGGTCCTGGTGTCACCTCCTATCGACCATCTGATCGAGGAGCCTGGCAGGTCACGGGTCCTGGGCGCTTCGATGATCGCCGAAGCCGGCATGGCTGTCGACACTGGTCGACAACCATTGGAACACCCCTACCGGGATGGGTTCAGGAAGGGGCCACCAGGAGATCGTCATGCAGCGAAGCACGACAAGAGCCAGGCCGAATGCGGAGGGAAGCAGCGTGGACCATGATGAGAGGGACGTCCACCAGGCCGTCGGCGACCTCGTCGAGCTGCGCTCAACCTTCCGGGTGGCGGATGCCGAGGGCGATGAGGAGGAGTACACCGTGGTCGGATCCGCCGAGGCGGATGTCGCCCACGGGCTCATCTCCTTCGAGTCGCCGGTGGGCAGGGCACTGCTCGGACACAGGCGTGGAGACGCACTCGACGTGAGGACGCCGGGCGGGATTCGAGGGCTCACCATCGTGGATGTGTCTGTCCGGGAGGTCGCGCTCGGCCGGGTGAGCGGGGAGAGGTTCGAACCGTGAAGAGAAGGCTGCTCCGGGCGATCGCTGCCGAGGAGAGACGCCAGCAGCGAGACGCCAGACGGGATGAGCGGCGGCGCCGAAGGGAGGCAGCCAGGCGATCAGCACCGATAGGGGACGCTGACCCTCGGCATTTCACTCCGTCGCCCAGCGATGGAGAGGCAGATGAGAGATAGCGCGGGCGACCGGGAGCTTCCTGCCGGCCGTTGGCCTACCACGGCACACACGTTCGGATACGGCCGAGCCCGGCCGCGGGTCCCTTGGCACCCGTCCGGAGCGGGCCTCCTGCATCCAGGTGCTCCACGGCGGCGCGGCCGCTGCGCGCGGCGCTCTCCATGGTCACCGGCCAGCCCGTCGCCGTCCACGCACCGGCGACGGCGAGGCCCGAGACGGGCGTCGCCGGTCCCAGCCGCAGCGACTCGGTGCCGGGGCGCAGCGAGGCGGTGG
>JAQBPH010000151.1:0-3386 GCA_028287625.1 Chloroflexota bacterium
GGGCGAGGCGCCGCACGGTGCCGTCGAGGTCGCGGTCGAGCAGGCAGTCGCCCACCACCACCAGCCGCCGGGTCACCCCCGCAGCCTCACCACGGTGCGGTCGACGGCGGCACAGAGCATGTGCACCGCCACCAGGTGCACCTCCTGGACGGTGGCCGTGCTCTCCGCCTCCACCGCCGCCACGTCCTGACAGGAGTCCGCGAGCGGGTTGGGCGCCGGACCGGTGAGCGCGTAGACCTGCAGCCCGGCCTCGCGGGCCGCCTCCACCGCGGCGAGCACGTTGGTGCTGCGTCCCGAGGTGCTCAGCGCGACCAGCACGTCTCCGGGGCGGCCGTGGGCGCGCACTCCGCGGGCGAAGGCCTGCTCGAGGCCGTAGTCGTTGCAGAGAGCGGTGAGGCTCGAGGTCTCGGCGTGGAGCGCGATGGCGCTGAAGGGCTGCCGCTCCTCCAGGTAGCGACCGACCAGCTCGGCGGTGAGGTGCTGGGCCTGGGCGGCGCTGCCGCCGTTGCCCGCGGCCAGCAGCCGGCCGCCTCCGAGCAGCACCGAGGCCACGTGCTCGCCCCAGCCGTCGACCCGGCGCAGCACGCCGGCGTTGGCGCGCAGGGCGGTGACCAGCCGGTCGAGGTGGCCGCCGACGTGGCGGGTGCGCGGGGGCGCTCCGAGGCTCATCCCACCTCGCTCCCGGCCCGCTCCCGGGCGGTCTCGAGCGCGGCCGCGTACGCGTCGAGGGTGAGCGCCGCAACCCGGTCCCAGTGGTAGAGGCGCCGTACCCGCCGCACCCCCGCCGTGCCCATCCGCGCCCGCCGTCCCGGGGAGGCGAGGAGGTCGCGGAGGGCGGTGGCGAGCCGGTCGGGACGGCGGGGGGGCACGAGCACGCCGGTGGCGCCGTCGACCACCGTGTCGAGCATCCCGCCCACCGCCGACGCCACCACCGGCACCCCGCAGGCCATCGCCTCGAGCGGCACGATGCCGAAGGGCTCGTACCAGGGCACGCAGACCACCGCGTCGGCCGACCGCAGCAGGGCGGGGACCCGGTCGCGCCCGACCCGGCCGATCAGCTCGACCCGTCCCTCGACGCCCTCGTGCTCCGCCACCGCGCCGAGCCGCCGCGCCTCCGGGTCGGTCCACAGCGCCGCGCGCTCGGGGCCGCCGGCGATCAGCAGGTCGGCGCCGGGGACCATGGCGAGCGCCCGAACCGCGTCCGCCAGCCCCTTGCGCTCGACCATCCGGCCGACCACGACCAGCCGGTGACGTCCCCGCCGGGGCGGCGGCCACACCGGACCGGTGGGGCCGAAGAGCTCGAGGTCGACGCCGCAGGGCACCACCGAGACCCGGGCCGGGTCGGCGCCCAGCGCGCGCAGCTCCGCGACCTCGTCCCGGCAGGTGGCCACGATCCGGTCGACCCGCCGCACCACCGACCGCTCGATGCTCGGCCGCTGCGGCGGGCTGGTGTCGCGGGCGCCCTGGTGGCGGCGCTTGACCACCCCGAGCGCGTGGAAGGTCTGCACCACCGGGATGCCGAGCGCCCGGGCCGCGGTCAGCGACGCGTGCCCGGACATCCAGAAGTGGGCGTGGACCACGTCGGGCCGGCGGGCCGACCAGCTCCGGAAGAGCTCGCGGGCGAAGTCCTCCATGTGGGGGAGCAGTGTGTCCTTGGGCAGCTCGCGCGCCGGCCCGGCGTCGACGTGCTCGACGTGGACCCGGCCGGCCATCGCCACCCGGTGGGGGAGGGCGGGGCCATCCCGGCGGGTGTGGACCGCCACCTCGACGCCGCGGCGTCCGAGGGCGAGGGCCAGGGCGGCGACGTGGACGTTCTGGCCGCCGGCGTCGACGGCGCCGAGCGCGGCCAGCGGGCTGGCGTGCTCCGAGACCAGGGCGACGCGCAGCGGGCGGCTCACCCCCGGGTGACCTCGTCGAGCAGCTGGTCCCAGTCGGCGAGGAAGCGGTCCACCGAGTAGCGGGCGACCGCGGCGGCGCGGGCGGCGCGGCCTCTGGCGCGGGCCTCCTCGGGGTCGGCGGCGAGGCGGCGCACCGCCCGTCCCAGCACCTCGAGGTCGGTGGAGACCACCCCCGCCTCCGCGGGCACCGCCTCCGCCGCCTCGGTGGTGCCGAGCGCGACCACCGGCATGCCGAGATGCATCGCCTCGATCAGGGAGAGGCCCAGCGAGGTCCAGCGATAGGGGTGGACGTAGAGGCGGCGGCGGGGCATCTCGGCGTGGAGCCGCGCCTGGGGCAGGTCGTCGGTGCGCAGCCCGGCGGGCGGAGCGGAGGTGCCGGCGTTGCCCATCCCGAAGAGGTCGATGGGCACCTCGGCGCCGAGCCGGGGGAGCAGGTCGAGCCCCACCACCCGCCCGCGGCGGGTGGCCTCGTTGATCACCACCGCCGAGCGCGGCAGCTCGCCGGTATAGCGGTACCCGGGGTCGACGACCCCGTGCTCGACCACCCGGGTGGGGGCCCGGCCGCAGTCCCAGAAGAGGTCGTTGAAGTGGGTGACGTGGACCACGGGGATGTCGGCGCGGCCGGCGAGGGGGTGGCGCATGGAGCCGATCTCGCCCTGGGGGGCGTCGTGCTCGAGGTAGAGGGCGGGGAGGTCCCGCCCGGGGCGGCGGCCGAGCCAGCGCTCCACCAGGTCCAGCTCGTGGGGGCGCTGGAGGATGACCGCGTCGACCGCCTCCTCGCGGAGCGCGCCGGGGGCCAGCTCCACCGCCGAGTCCGGCCAGTCCCAGGTGCGGGCCCGGCCGCGCCCGTCGGGGCCGCGACCGGGGAGCAGGGGCAGCAGGTAGCGGTGGCGCCCCTGCACCAGCGCGGTGGTCCAGGAGCCGTGGACGTGCCAGAGCAGGACGTTCACCGTGCCGCCCCTGCGATGGCCGCGGGTCGCGGTGCCAGCTCCTCGACGGCGGCGACCACCTCCGCCACCGGCACGGTGTCGACGCAGGGATGGCCGGGCACCGGGCAGACCCGCGCCCGGCAGCCGCGGCAGGCGATCGCCTGGTCGCCGAGCAGCCGGTGATCGACCCGCCAGGGGCGCCAGCGCACCGCGGGCACGGTGGGCGCGTACAGGGAGACCACCGGGGTGCCCACCGCGGCGGCGAGGTGGGCGGGGCCGGTGTTGCCGCAGACCACCGCCCCGGCGCCGGCGAGCACCTCGGCCAGCCCGGCGAGGTCGACGGCGCCCGCGAGGGCGACCACCCCCGGCCGCGGCGGACCCGCCACCCGGGCCACCAGGGCCTCCTCCCCGGCGCCACCGGTGACCACCACCGGCCGCCCCGCCCCGACCAGCGCGTCGACGAGGGCGGCGCAGCGCTCCGGCGCCCAGGCGCGGGCGCTCACCGCCGCGCCGGGGTGGACGGCGACGTAGCCGCCCAGCGCCGCCGCCGCGGGGTGCA
>JAQBPH010000152.1:0-5482 GCA_028287625.1 Chloroflexota bacterium
GCCCGCGGCGGCCGCCGGCCTCGAGCGGGCGCGGGCGGCGGTGGCGCGGCTCGCCGCGCTGTTCCCCGCCGAGACGAGCCCGCCGAGCGCGCGCGGCCTCCGGCCCGGCGGCGCGTGGACCGTCGACGTCTCCCGTGACGGGTCGGGTGTCGCCGTGATCGCCGTGCCGGGCGACACGGTGCTGCTCCGCGGTCGCTCGGGCTCGGGGAAGTCGACCCTCCTGCGGGCGATCGCCGGCGAGCCGGTACCGGGCGTGCGGGCACTCCTCGCCGGGGCGCCGGCCCCCGCCGTCGACCCCGCCGAGCTCGTCGCCCATGTCACGCTCGTCGCACAGGACGCGCACGTCTTCGACGGGACGATCCGCGAGAACCTTCTGATCGCCCGCCCCACCGCCGGTGAGGACGAGCTCGAGAGGGCGCTGGCGGCGGTTGCGCTGCCGCTGGGGCTCGACACTCCCGCCGGCCCCGGCGGTGCCGCGCTCTCGGGCGGCCAGCGCCGCCGGCTCAGCGTGGCGCAGGGGCTGCTGCGGCGCCCGGACGTGCTCCTGCTCGACGAGCCGACGGAGGGCGTCGACACCGTGACGGCCGCTCGCCTGCTCGCCGGCGTTCGCGAGTTCCTGCCGGGCGCGGTGCTCGTCATCGCCCTCCACGACCGCCAGGCGCCGCTGCTGCCGTGGCCCGTCGACACACAGATCGAGCTGGGGTGACGCGCCGCCCTTCCACCGGCCCGCCGGACCTCGAGTCTGAGTGACGCATGGCCAGCGGCACGTCTCGGACCTGACACGAGCACGTGCGGGACGCCGCACCCACGGCGTCCGGTGCGACCATCGATCGATGGGCACTGTCGATCCACCGAGCTCCCACCTGCCTGCCGACGTGGTCGACCGGATCACGCGGGCGCTGACGACGCTGCTCGAACGCTTCCCCGACGCCCCGGTCGCGGCCATCGGGGGGCTGATCTCGCCGGTCATGGTGTCCGTGCCCGCCTCTCTCTCCCTGGGAGATCAGCCCGTGCTGAAGGCGGGCTCGACGCTCGACGTCGTCGTGCCGGAGGACCGCGTGGTGGTGACGAAGCTGTGGGGACAGGCCCGCAGCCAGGGGATCGCCTGCGGTCCGGTCCGGATGCTGGAGCACCCCGACCGGCCCACCATGCTGTACTTCGTCGACGCCAGGAACGTTCACGGGGTGATGCTGGCCATCTTCGCCGAAGGCCTGGCGGCGAGCGACGATCCGCTCATCGAGTCCGCACGTCTGCCGTCGCTGCCGCCACGTTTCGCGCGCGCGACGAAGGACGCCGGGTCCTGCATCCGCTGGGCCGACGAGGCGCTCACCCAGATCCTCGGGTGGGCGGCCGACGAGCTGGTGGGACACCGCACCCTCGAGTTCATCCATCCCGACGACCACGAGCTCGCCATCGCCCACTGGATGGAGATGCTCAGCCGCCCCGGTCTCACCCGCAGGGTGCGCCTGCGCCATCAGCACAGGGACCGGTCGTGGGTCTGGTTGGAGCTGACCAACCACAACCGGCTCGACGACCCGGCCCACGGCGACGTCCTGGCCGACATGGTCGACATCTCCGAGGAGATGGCCGCCCAGGAGGCGCTCCGCGCCCGCGAGCAGCTTCTGCGCCAGCTGGCCGAGACGGTGCCGCTCGGGTTGTTCCACATCGACCGGAGCGGCAGCCTGCTGTTCGCCAACGAGCGGCTCGGCGAGATCACCGGCGTCGCCCTCGGCTCGCGCCTCGGAGACCACCTCGCTCGCGTGGTGCCCGAGCAGCGCCCCGTGGTCGACGAGGCGATCCTGGAGGCACTCGCCGGCACCGGCCGCGATCTCACCGTACCCTTCCGGCCCGACGACGCCGGCGACGTCCGCTACTGCGCCCTGCGGATGCGACCTCTCATCGACAGGACGGGTGTGGTGAGCGGTGTGACCGGGTGCCTCGAGGACATCACCGACAGCGTTCGCATGCGCCAGGAGCTGGAGGTGCGGGCCACCAGCGATCCGCTGACCGGCTGCCTGAACCGCGCGGCCGTGCTGGCTCGGCTGGACGCCGTCCTGCACGCCGCCCGCGGGGAGCGCCGTCGCACACGGCGGTCCGGGACGGCGGTCATCTTCGTGGACCTCGACCAGTTCAAGTCGGTCAACGACAGTCTCGGCCACGCCGCTGGCGACCAGCTGCTGATCCGGATCGCCGACCGGCTGCGCAGCTCGGTGCGGTCTGACGACGCCGTGGGACGCCTCGGAGGTGACGAGTTCCTGGTGGTCTGCCCCGGGGTCCACAGCCCCGCCGATGCCACGCTCGTGGCACGGACGATCGCGACTCGGGTCCGCGGCGAGGTGCAGCTGGGCACGACGCGTGTGGAGATCAGCGCGAGCGTCGGCGTGGCGTGGACCGACGACCGGGACGCGGATGCGGATCACTTCGTGGCGGCGGCCGACGGCGCCATGTACGAGTCCAAGCGATCCGGCCGCGGCGAGCCCGTCCTGGCGTAGTCGCGGCGACCCCCGCGCACCGCGGGCGATGACGCGAGCCCGCGGTATCAGGCCGGTGGGCCCTCTACAGACCTGGCAGCAGCGGGAGCTTCCGGCCGAGGAGGCCCGGCCCGGCCGGCGGCAGCGGCGCCGCGAGCGACGGCACCGGCGGGATGAGAGCCAGTGTTGAGATCGGACCCTGCGTCAGCGTGGGGGTGAGTCCCTGAAGGGGGGACGAGACGGCGACGGATTCGGGAGCGCTGTTCCCCAGGGGGACGATGACGGTGCTGCTCCCGCCCGGTCCGGCGGTCACCCCCGGGGCGGGGAAGGGCACCGGTGTCGCCGGTCCATGCACCGGGGACCTTCCCGAGGACGGCACGGCGCTGCTCGTTGCACTCGCGGCGCCGCCTCCGCCGGCAGGCGGCGTGGCCGTTGAGCTCGCCTCCTCCGTGCTGCCGGCCGGCGAGACCGGTCCGAGCGCGCGAATCGACCCGGAGGCGCTCACCCTCGGAGTCGGGTCGGTCCGGTGAGCCGGCACCATCGCCGCCGCTCCTCCTGCCGCGAGGCCCAGGGCGGTGGCGGCGGTGGCGGTTCGCGCCGCCACGTGCGCGCCGGCGCCTCCCAGGCCCTCGAGGATCGCGGCCAGCGAGGGCACCTGGGCCACCCAGGCGCCGAAGCCGACGACCCGCCACAGCTGGCCGACCGAGAGGGTGAGGAAGGCGCGCACCACGACCGGGTCGAACTGCTTGCCGGAGCAGTCGACCAGCTCCTGGCGTGCGGCGGCCACGCTCATGGCACGCTTGTAGGGACGCGCTGCCGTCATCGTCTCGAAGGCGTCGGCGACGGCGACGACCCGGCCGCCGAGCGAGATGTCCTCGCCCGCCAGCCGTCGCGGGTAGCCGGTTCCGTCCCAGCGCTCGTGGTGCTGCTCGACCGCCAGTGCCCACGGACCGAGCCACGACGCCAGCGGGGCGATCATGCGCGCGCCGTCGGCAGGATGGCGCTGCAGCACCTCCCACTCGTCGGCGGTGGGCCGGCCCGGCTTGTTGAGGATGTCGACGGGGACGTGGATCTTGCCCACGTCGTGCAGCAGCGATGCCCAGCGCAGCAGCGCGCGGTCCTCGTCGGGGAGGCGGCACTCGTCAGCGATCATGTCGGTGAAGACGCGCACGCGCTCCGAGTGACCGCGGGTCTTGCGATCGTGGACGCTGAGGGCCGCGACCAGCGTCAGCATGTCCTGGGCATGGCTCAGGTCCGCGCCCACCGCTCCCCGCTCGCGTGCCTCGTCGAGGCGCTGCTGCACATCGCGGACGCGCCAGGAGCTGCGGGCAACGGCGAAGCGCCGGGGGGCACGGTCGGGAAAGACCAGGGAGAGCTCGAGGAGCGACGCCAGCGGGAGGAGGCGTGGCATCAGGCGAACGCCGATGGTGAGCGTGGCCAGGCTGCCCGCGGTCGTCAGCAGCCACCACGTCACGGTGGCGACGCCCCCCGCGGGCCTGGGGAGCAGCCGCTCGAGGAGAAGAAAGACGGCGAGTGAGGCGACCGTCGGGATGACCAGCACGGCGAGACGGATCATGCGGCTCAGACCGGGCCGGCTCCGCCACTGCTGTGCGGCCGGCGTGCCGGGCTGCTTGATGTTGCTGTCCACGGTCGGTCCTCGTGAGCTCTGCACTGCGGGACGCCAGTGGGCCGCCCCCAGGGGCTACATGACCGGCCAGCGGAACCAGGGGTAGGATGACAGCGCGGCCAGCCGCGGCCGTCCATGCCCACTGAGTTGTAACCCGAGTCACGGCGGTGGTGTAAACCCACTGCGGGCGCGACGGCGTCGTCATGGGGAAGACCGGACGGGCCGGCGGCCACCAGCCCGTCCGGGTCCTCTCGGGGCGTCACCGATGGCCTCCTCCGCCGGGCGTGGCGCGCTCGAGCACGAAGCCCGCCAGCCGATGCCCGAGCCGCAGGCCCGCCTCGTGGTCGATGCGCGTGTGCACGCCGGCGTAGATCCGGCTGACGCCCGCCTCGACGGTGGCCTCGTGGAAGCTCGGGAAGCTGCGGCTCACCCCGGGAAGCAGCTCGGAGGTGACCGTGACCGCGGTGTGATCGCCGAAGTACCGGGACAGGACGGTCTCGGCGGCGGCGCTGACGACGCTGTGGGCGCCGGGGTACGAGGGATCGGCCGGGGTGGCGGCCAGGGGGGTCCAGCCCGGGTCGGTGTCGCGGATCGCGGTGATCGGCCGCCACACGTGGTCGTGGTACTTGGCGTCGTAGAAGGCGATGACGCCGTCGGCGAACGCGAGGTTCAGGTCTGCGAAGAGATGGGCGGTCCGCACCAGTCCCAGGCGGTGGGAGAGGGCGGTGCTCTGCGCGATCTCGTTCCAGTAGTTCCAGATGGGCGCGCTCCAGAACCGTCCGGCCAGCGTCTGATCGGCCGACCGCTTGGTGCTCGAGTCGCGGCCCAGATCACGCACCTCGGCGATCGCATCGCGGTACTCCGGGCTGGATACGTCCGGCGGCGGCTCGGGACGGAACTGCGCCGCGCTCTCGAGCACGAACGGGGTCACGCCGGCCCAGTGGGTGAACACCGGCCGGGCAAAGCTCGGCGGCGTCGGCCGGTAGTCGCCGGGCGCGGTCCCCGCCGGGATGGGCGGTGGCGGCGTCGCCGACCCGTCGACCGCGCGCGCCGCCAGCAGCCGCTCGGCGGCGCGGCGTCCGGCGTCGGTGCCCTGCTGCCGTGCCGTGCCGGCGGGGATCCCGCCGAGCTCGGCGGCCAGCTGGCTGTCCATCTCGCTCCGTCGCGCCGGATAGAGGGCGGCGAGCGCGTCGCGTCCGGCCTCGGCCGCGGCGGCGTCGAGCCGGGCGTCCCGCGGCGCGTGCAGCACCGCGTCGTCGATGGCGGCGTGCAGGATGGCGAAGCTGCGGGTGGGGTGCAGGGTCGCCGGCTGCGCGCCGGGGGTGCGCACGATGCGCAGCAGCTCGCGGTTCCAGTCCACCACGAGGGCGCCGGAGCCCGCCGG
>JAQBPH010000206.1:0-3124 GCA_028287625.1 Chloroflexota bacterium
CGGCGACGCTGTGGCGTGCGGTGTGTGTGAGACTGCCCGACGAGCCGCCGGGGAGGAGGACGGATTGCGGTCGGTCGAGGACTGTCGACGCCATGTGGGCTCACCTTCTGCGGGATATCCACGAGAAATGAAAAGGACCGGAGTGGCATGGCCACTCCGGTCCCTGGTGAGTCAGACGCGTGTGACTACCGCATCACGGAGCAGCCCCGGGGGAGGACAGAGTCCCCCCGTGTCCACATGCCATGTAGGAAGGCGAAGCCGTTTGCGGTCCGAACCAGATGACGCTCGATGGCGTCCGGCATGGAGTGGGGCTGTAGCTCAACACGGGGGTCAGTGTGGACCAATCAGCCGCGCCCGTCTGTGGACTTCTGCACACACGGCGGACGGAATCGTGTCCTACCGCGGGACCTCGTGCTCGGGAGAGCTCAGCCCACCAGCTCGGCGACGATCTCCGCCGCCGGCGCCACCGTGCGCACGGCGCCGACCCCCTGGCCCGCGTAGAGCGCCATCGCCTCGATCTCGCCGGTGGTGGCGCGGCTCGGCGTGGACGGGGCCCACCGTGGCACCGGCATGCGGGCGGCGCCGTGGACAGTCTCGCCGGCCACCTCCGCCTCCAGCCCGGCGGCAGCGTCGATGCACGAGCGCAGCACCCGGTGCGGGGCGTCCGGCCAGCCCCGGCTGAACGCCTCGGTGAGCACGGTGTCGTCGCCGGCGGCGGCGAGGATCGCCGCGACGTAGCGCGGGTGCGCGTCCGCCTCCCGCGCGGCGACGAAGCGGGTCCCCACCCGCACGGCGGCGGCGCCGGCGGCCAGCGCCGCCGCGACACCCCGGGCGGTGGCGATGCCACCGGCCGCGACCACGGGGACGTCCACACTGACGAGCACCTCGGCGAGCAGCGGCAGCAGGCCGAGACGGCCGCGGACGTGGCCGCCCGCCTCCACCCCCTGGGCGACGACGAGGTCGCAGCCCGCCTCGACGGCGGCGCGTGCCTCTGCCGCCGATCCCACCTGCCAGCTGACCAGCGCGCCGCCGGAGTGCGCCAGCGCCACCAGGGCGGGGTCGGGGTCGCCGTGGAAGAAGTCGACGACGCGCACCCGTGACGCGGCGAGCGTCACGCACTCACGGTCGACGAAGGGGACGAGGAAGTTCACGCCGCAGGACGCTCGGGCGTCCTCCGGGATGGCGTCGAGGACCGCGGTGAGGGCGGTGGGGGAGAGCATCGCCGCGGCGACCATCCCGTGGGCGCCGGCCCCGGCGACCGCCGCGGCCAGGTCCGGCCCGGCGGCGACCCCGCCCATGGGCGCCTGCTGGAGCGGCAGCGTGCAGCCCGCCAGGTCGGTGAACCGGGTCGGCCTCACCGGGGCCGGCCCTGACCCCGGTGGCGCTGGCTGGTGGACAGGTCGCGCAGGCCGCGGCTGCGCCGGGGGCCCTTCGCGTCCATCGCCTTGACCGAGGCGATCGGCCACAGCTGGTGCTCGACCTCGGCGAGGCCGGCGTGGGTGACCGCCTGCACCACCTCGCGGCTGGACTTGTAGGCGTGGCTGGACTCGTCGAGGGGCACGCGACCGTCGGTGTTCACCAGGACGCCCGCGGACCGGTACTCCTGGTCGACCACCTCCTGCGAGAGCGAGCGCATCGCCTGCCCGCGCGCCATCCTGCGCCCGGCTCCGTGGTTGACGCTGAAGCCGCTCTCGACCGCACCCGGCAGCGGGCGGAGGATGTACGACCAGTCCCTGTTCGAGCCCGGGATGAGCACCGGGTGCCCGGTCTTCTCCCAGGCGGTGCCGGCGAGCTGCGGGTGGCCGGCGGGGAGCGCGCGGGTGGCGCCCTTGCGGTGCACCCAGACATCGCCGAACTCCGGGTGCCACTCGCGCTGCACCAGGTTGTGCGAGATCTCGTAGACCAGCTCGAGGTCGGCCTTGAAGACCCGGTGGAATGCGGCGGAGATCTCCTCGAAGATGGCCAGGCGGTTGACGATCGCGTAGTTGGCGCCCGCAGCCACGGCGTTGAGGTACGAGCGGTGGTGGGCGCTGTCGGGAGTGAAGTAGCCGAGGTCGAGGTGGGTGATCTCGTCCGGCCGCTCCTCCCGGGCCATGTGGAAGTAGTTGGTGGCCATGCCATGGCCGAAGCCGCGGCTGCCGGTGTGCACCTGGACGAACAGCAGGTCGTCCTGGTTGCGCTGCAGCTCGATGAAGTGATTGCCGCCGCCGAGGCTGCCGAGCTGGGTGATGCCGCGCTCGGGGGTGCCCGCCATGTGCCAGGGGACGTCCCAGTCGTCGTCCACGGGGATGACCTGGCGCTCGGCGCGCTGGCGGTCGACCCGGTCGCCGTACCGGGAGACGTAGTGGTCGGCGCCGCCGCGGATGATGCGCTGGAACTCGTCGCGGTCGATGCCCGACAGGCGCGCGATGCGCCCGGCAGTGCCGGCGCCCATGCCGATGCGCTCGATCACCTCGCGGTTGAACCGCAGGCAGTTGTCGCGGGTCGCCGCCCGCGCCGGCACGTCGCTGCGCGCGGAGACCATGCCACAGCCGATGTCGTAGCCGACCGGGCCCATGGCGATCGGGCCGTCGGTCAGGATCACGCTGCCCACCGGCACGCCGTAGCCGTGGTGCGCGTCGGGGGTGATGCACACCATCCGAACGCCGGGGAAGCGGGCGGCGTTGACGATCTGCCGGTAGACGGTGTCCTCCAGGTCCTCGAGCAGCCGGTGGGTCATGAAGATGCGCACCGGCACGCCACCGAGGTCCTCGCTGCGCAGGTCGAACCAGCCGCGGGTGCTGTCCTCGGCGAGGTCCTTCCAGCGGTGGGCGTCGGCCAGCCGCGCCGGGGCGCCGGCGGTGCGGGGCCTGAGGGTCCGGTCGAGGTCGGGCATCGGGAAGCCAGTCTACGCCCCGGTCGGGAGACGTCCGCGGTCAGCGCGTCAGCATCACGCGGCCGCTGCGGCTTTCCTCGAACACCTCGACGCTCTCCTGCTCGTTGGCGTCGTTGCGGGCGACGATGGCGAGCGCGCTCTCCCGCGTGCTCAGGTTCACCGGCTGGTGCGGCATGTCCGCGGGGATGAACAGGAAGTCGCCGGGCTGAAGGATCAGCGACTCCGCCAGCGCCTGACCGTAGCGAACCC
>JAQBPH010000209.1:0-4506 GCA_028287625.1 Chloroflexota bacterium
CTACGTGCGCTGCGGCGCGGCGCGCATGCTCAGCGACGAGGAGTGCACCGGCGAGCGGCTGCGCGCCGAGGTGGAGGCGATCGCCGGCGACCCCGAGCGGTGGCGCGAGATGGCGCGGACGAGCGTCGCCGCGGGCCGCCCCGACGCCGCCCAGCGCGTCGCCGACCTGCTCGCGGAGGTGGCTTCCAACCGATGACCGACCAGAGCCGTCACGTGCACTTCCTCGGCATCTGCGGGTATGCGGTGAGCGGCGCGGCGCTCCTCGCCCGCCAGCTCGGCTACACCGTCACCGGGTCGGACGAGGACGCCTACCCGCCCACCACCGACACCCTCACCGCCGCGGGCATCCCCTGGACCAACACCCACGTGCCCGAGAACCTCGACCGCTGGGGCACCCCCGATCTCGTGGTGGTCGGCAACCAGGTGCGCGCCGGCAACGTGGAGTGGGAGGAGGCGCGCCGCCGCGGGCTGCCCACCACCAGCGAGGCAGAGTTCTACGGCGAGCTCACCGCCGACCGGGTCCGGGTGGCGGTCTGCGGCACCCACGGGAAGAGCACCACCTCGTCGCTGCTCGCCCACATGCTCGAGGTGGCGGGGATGTCGCCGGGGTTCCGGCTCGGGGTGACCTCGCGCGACTTCGGGGTGAGCGCCCGGCTGGGCTCGGGCCGCGTCTTCGTCATCGAGGGCGACGAGTACACCACCGCCCCGTGGGACTCGCGGCCGAAGTTCCTCCACGCCCACCCCGAGCTGGCCTGCGTCACCCGCCTGGAGCTCGACCACCCCGACGTCTACGCCAGCTTCGAGGCCTACAAGGCGCCCTTCCTGCAGCTGGCCGCCACCATGCCGCCGTCCGGGCTGCTGGCGCTCTGCGCCGACGACGCCCAGTGCGTCTCGCTCGCCTCCCACGCCGGCTGCGAGACCACCACCTACGGCGAGGCCGAGGGCGCCGACTGGCGGATCGTCGGGGACTCCAACATCGCAGACTCCGGCACCCAGCGCTTCACCGTGGTCACCGGCGGCGAGCGCATCGCGGTGGAGCTCAACGCGCCGGGGGCGCACAACCGCCAGAACGCGGTCGCCGCGCTGGTGCTGGCGCTGCGGCTGGGGGCGGCGCTGCCCGCCTGCCTCGAGGCCTGCCGCAGCTTCCGCGGCGCGGCCCGGCGCTACGAGGTGGTGGGCCGGCCCGGCGGGGTGGTGGTGGTCGACGACTACGCGCACCATCCCACCGAGGTCGCGGCCACCGTGAGCGCGGCGCGGGGCACCGCCGAGGGACGGGTGATCGCCGTCTACGTGCCCCACACCTACTCGCGCACCCTCACCCTGCTCGCCGACTACGCGACCAGCTTCGCGGGCGCCGACGAGGTGATGATCGGACCCATCGAGCCCGCCCGCGAGCGCCACCTCGCCGGCACGGTGTCGAGCGCCGACGTCGCCGAGGTGGCGTGCGCCAGCGCGCCGGCGATCAGCGTGGCCGGCTCCGACGAGGCGCTGGCGCGGGTGGTCGACAGCGCCCGTCCCGGCGACGTGGTGCTCTGCATGTCGGTGCGCGGCTTCGACGACTTCGCCCGGCGCGCGGTCACCGCCCTCGAGGGGGGAAGCCGGAGGGGGGAGGCCCCCCGCCCGGGGGCGCGTGAGCGCCCGGACAAAGACGAGCGCCGTGACTGACGGCGGCTGGCTCGCCTCCTGGCCGGGGGCGCGGCGCGACGAGCCGCTCGCCCGCCACACCCAGTTCGGCATCGGCGGCCCCGCCGACTGGCTGGTCACCGCCGGCGACGCCGCCGGGCTCGCCGAGCTGCTGCGGCGCAGCCACGACACCGGCGTGCCGGTGTTCCTGCTCGGCGCGGGCAGCAACACCCTGGTGCTCGACGGCGGCATCCGCGGGCTGGTGGTGCGCCTCGGCGACCAGCTGCGGCGCTGGCGGGCGCTCGACCCCACCACCGTCGAGCTCGGCGGCGGCTGCATGATGCCTCGCGCCGCGCTCGACCTCGCCCGCCGCGGGCTGGCCGGGATGGAGTTCGGCATCGGCATCCCCGGCACCTGCGGGGCGAGCGTGCGCGGCAACGCGGGCGCCTTCGGCACCGAGATCAGGGACGTGATGGTCGACTGCGACGTGCTCGACGCCGGCGGCGAGCGGCACCGTCTCACCACCGCGGAGTGCGGCTTCGCCTACCGGCGCTCGCGGTTCATGGACGAGCTCGCCGGCCGGGTGGTGGTGAGCGCCCGCTTCCGGGTGCACGCCGACGAGGCGGCCGCGGTGCGCGCACGCACCGACGCCGTCACCGCGCAGCGCAAGGCGGCGCAGCCGTGGGGCACGCGCAGCCTCGGCAGCGTCTTCAAGAACCCCCCGGGCGACCACGCCGGCCGGCTGGTCGAGGCCGCCGGGCTGAAGGGACGGCGGGTCGGCGGCGCCGAGATCTCGATCAAGCACGCCAACTTCATCCTCAACGCCGACCACGCCCGCGCCGCCGACGTCCTCGCCCTCGCCGACCTCGCCCACGACACCGTGCTCGAGCAGTTCGGCGTCGACCTCGAGCGCGAGATCGTCTGCGCCGGCGACCCCGGCCCGTGCTCGGCCGCGGTGGCGGCGCGGTGAGGCCCCGCCGGGTCGCCGTGGTCTGCGGCGGCGCCAGCAGCGAGGCCGCGGTCTCGCGGGAGAGCGGCGCCCAGGTGCTCGCCGCGCTGCGCGCCCGCGGCCACGACTGCACCCTGGTGGAGTGCGACGCCGAACTGCCCGCGCTGCTGCGGGGCGGCGGCTACGAGGTGGCCTTTCTCGCCGTGCACGGCCGCTTCGGCGAGGACGGCGTGGTGCAGGGGACGTGCGAGCTGCTCGGCATCCCCCACACCGGGAGTGGGGTGCTCGCCTCGGCGCTCTGCTTCGACAAGGCGACCGCCAAGCGCCTGCTGGTCGCAGCCGGCATCGACACCCCCGCCTGGCGGCTGGTGCGCCGCGACCTCGACCCCGGCGCCACCGCGGTGGCGATGCATGCGGCGGCGGCCGAGCTCGGCCTGCCGATGGTGGTCAAGCCCAACCGCGGCGGCTCCACCATCGGGCTCAGCGTGGTCGAGGACGCCGCCGGCCTGCACTCCGCCTGGTCGGCGGCCGCACAGCACGACGCGGTGCTCTGCGAGCGCATGGTCAGCGGTACCGAGATCACCATCGGTATCCTCGGCGACGATCCGCCCGAGGCCCTTCCCACCCTCGAGATCGTCTCCCACCGTCCCCTCTACGACTATGCAGCGAAGTACACCGCGGGTCAGAGCGAGCACATCATCCCGGCGCGCCTTCCCGAGGCGCAGCGCACCCGCGCCCAGCGCGCCGCGGCGGCAGCGCACGGCGCACTGGGATGCAGTGGCATGTCACGGGTCGACGTCATCGTGGACGGTGGCGGCGTGCCCTGGGTGCTGGAGGTGAACACCACCCCCGGGCTCACCGCGCTCTCGCTGCTCCCCGACGCCGCGCGCGCCGCCGGCATCCCCTTCGAGTCGCTCTGCGAGCGCGTCCTCGAGGACGCGCTGCTGCGCCGGCGTCCGGGCTGTCCCAGCGAGGTGGTCCGATGAGCCCCGCCGAGACCTCCCGCCGCCGCGCCCACGCGCGCGAGACCGCCGCCCGCATCGTCGACGCGCCGCGGGTGCCGCGGCAGTTCAGCCTGGCGCCGGAGTCGGACCTGCGCGGCTCGGCCCGCCGCCGCCTGCACGCGCCTCAGCCGCGCGCCGCCCGCCGTCCGGCGACGCTCGGCGGCAGCCGCGGGCGCGGGGCGGTCGCGGTGGTGCTCGCCGAGCTGGTGCTGCTGGTGGCGCTGCTGGTGCTGCCGGCGTTCCACGCCGCCGGTGTCGACGTCCACGGAGCCCGGCTGCTCTCACACCAGGCGGTGCTCGACGCCGCCGGCATCGGCGACACCCAGAGCATCTTCACGGTCGACGGCGAGGTGATCCGCCAGCGGCTGGAGCGGCTGCCCTGGGTGCGCCGCGCCTCGGTCGAGACCGAGCTGCCCGCGACGGTGCGCATCACCATCGTGGAGTGGGAGCCGGTTCTCGAGCTGCGCCGCGGCGGCACCAGCGTGCTGGTCGCGGGCGGCGGCGCCACCGTCGACCGCCGCTCGGTGCGCGCCACCGCGCTGCCCCCCGTCCCGGTGCTGATCGACGAGCGGCCGTCCTCCCCCGGGGACGCGCCTCCACTCGACGAGGCGCTGGTGCGGCTGCTGCCCGCCATCGCCGACGGGTTCCCCGCCGCCGTCGGCTGCGCCGTCGCCGACTTCCGCTGGCAGGGCGACGGCCGCCTGGTGGTCGACTCCGCCTGCCGCTGGGCGGCGGTGCTGGGGCGTGCCACCGCGCCCGCGGAGGTGGCGGCGATCCCCGCGCAGATCGCCGCCCTCGCGGCACTGAAGGGCAGGCTCGACCTCGCCAGACCCGACTTCGGCTACGTCGACCTGGAGGACCCGTCAGCCCCCGCGGTGGGCGGCAGGCCGGGCGAGGCACGGTCCGCCCCGCCCGCGGCGGCACCCGCGC
>JAQBPH010000222.1:0-10210 GCA_028287625.1 Chloroflexota bacterium
ACGGAGACCGTGGAGGTGGGCGGGGAGAGCGTCCGGCTCCCCATCCACTACCGGCGGACCGACGTCGTCACCGCGTTCTTCACCGCCGGCCGCGACGCGGTCGCGCGGCTGCTGCCCGACCGCCTGCATCCCGTCAACATGGGGCGGGACCGCACCCAGCTCGCGATCTCCGGCGCGAACTACCTGGACAGCACGATCGGGCCGTATGGCGAGGTGGCGATCACCGTGCCCTGCACCCACGGCCGCTCGGCCCCGGCCATCGTGTCGTCCGCCCTGCAGACGCGCGTTCCCGGGTTCGGCTACTTCGTGGTCCATCTGCCCGTCACCACGCCGCTGGCCAATGACCTGGGGCGGAGCGTGTGGGGCTATCCCAAGTTCCTCGCGGACATCCACTTCGAGCGCACGCCCGGACACCAGCGCGTCCACCTGGCCGAGGGCGGCTCCGAGATTCTCAGCCTGAGCGTCCCCCAGCGAGGGCTGCCGGTCCGGGACAACCGTCCCTGGGTCTTCTTTGCCACGCGCGACACCGATCTGCTCCGCGTCACGACCCCCTGCCGCTCGATCTACCAGGTGCTTCCCGGCGGCCCCGGGGTGCGGCTGCAGCTCGGCGATCACCGCATCGCCGCCCAGCTGCGCCGGCTGGGGATCTCCACCCGGCCGCTGTTCTCGCTGAACTACCTCTACCACGCCAGTGTCCTCCCCGCCGGCGAGACGGTCGACGAGGTCGACCGCCCCTACCTCGGCTACCGGCCCGGACGGCGCGACCTGGTGGGCAGGGGCGGCGGCGAGACGCCGGTCACAGGCCAGCCGGCCGCCGGGCAGGAACCGGTCATCTCGAAGTAGCCGGTCTCACAGCACGTCGGCGGTGGCCTCCTCCAGCTCGATGCCCGCGGCCGGCCTGGGTGGCAGCCTCCGCCTGTACCTCATCGAGTCGAGGAACCGCAGCGGAGCGAAGACGTCCGGCTCGCGCAGCGGCCACACGCCGCACCGCTCCTCGCGCGAGCCGGAGACCTCGAGGATGCCGTTCACGGCACGGCGGGCCGCCTCGTTGGCGCCCTCCATCGTCGCCAGGTTGGTGTGGGTGCGCACGTAGTCCGAGGCGAGGAAGAGGTTCTCGATGCGCAGCGTCGCCTTGGGTCGCGCGTCCCACGACCCGGGGGTGTTGATCAGCAGGGGCTCCAGGTTCACTGGGTGGTCCGTCTTGCGCCACCGGATGTCCGAGTCGATGAAGCACCGCACCATCCGGGCGCTGTCGAGCTCGGGGACGCGGCGGGTGAGCTGATGCCACACCTCCTCCTTGATCTCGGCCTCGGAGCACTCGCTCGCGGGCTTCCTGTGCTTCTCCCCGGGCGTGTTCCAGTCGGACACGTCCACCGACATGATCCCCGAGACGTCACCGTTCCCCCGTGACCTCAAATAGGTGCGGTCCCAGAACTGATGCTGGGAGATGGAGGTCAGCGCCCACGGCGAGTCGATGTAGAGGGCGTGACCGCGAACCAGGGGGATGTCGTCACCCAGGTAGTACATGACCCCGGTCATCCAGCGCGTGCGCAGCCGGTCCAGCCTGCTCAGCCGCGGCTCCGCCGCCTTCATCTCCTCGGTGACCAGATGGCGCATCACCTCGACCGGCAGGGCGGAGATGAAGTGGTCGCCGGTCACGGTCGCGGTGACCCCGTTCTGAGTGGCGGTCACCTCGCGGATGCGTGCTCCGTCACAGTGGATCGCCTCGACATGGGTGTGGAACCGGTAGTCCACACCCAGCCTGCGGAGGTAGTCGAGCCAGGGATTGATCCACACCTCGTTGGTGGGACCGTTGAGGAGCCGGTCGGTGCGGCCCCATGGCACCGCCATCCCGAAGAGCAGCTGCAGCAGGGTGAAGCCCGCGGTTCGGGCACTGATCTCCTCCGCTCTGGCGGCCACCAGGCAGCGGGTCAGGCCGTCCGCCAGGAACAGCTGGTACTGACGCGACCGGTGCGCCGCACCGGAGAACGTCCACCACTTCTGGTGCTCGAACTCGTGCTCCCGCCGCGCCGGGCAGCTGCCCAGGAGGGTGAGCAGGCGCTCGGTGAAGTAGGCGATGTCGGTGGGCGTGATCCCCGGCTCGCCGGCGACCAGGTTCCTCAGCGTCGTTCGGAGGACCAGCCCGACGTCCCGGGGACTGGTGGGGAAGACGGCGGGGACGACCACGTCACGCCGGCCGACCTGCGCGATCTCGATGTGGGTGGCCTCGACGAGGTTGTCGAGGACGCCGCCCGGCTGGCGATGGAAGGGGATGCGCCGCATGGTGTCGGGCAGGTGGCGGTAGAAGGCGGGAAAGAAGCGGAAGCCGTGCTCGCCGGGCAGGTCCGGGCGCCCCTCGGTGCCCGATCCCGGCACCGGCATGCTGCGCGCCTTTCCCCCCGCGATGTCCATCCTCTCGAGCACGACGACCTCGAAGCCTCGCTCAGCGAGCTCCTGGGCGGCGGTCATGCCGGCCACGCCGCCACCGAGGATCACCACCCGTCCCTCTGTTCCGCGTGCGCCGGTCATGCCTGCCGGCCCTCCGTGACCGGCCGCCGACGCTGGGCGCGGCCGACGAGGTCCGCGGAGGGGGGGACACCGCCGCCATCGCGCGTGCCCAGCCGCGCGCGCAGGTCACGGGACATGGCCTCGTGGCGAGGCATCCCGAGGCGTCGAAAGTCGGCGATGGCCTGGTCCACGAGCCGGTGGGCGCGGTCGTGGTCTCCGGCGCCGCCGCGCTCGGTGAGGAAGTGGGCGTAGAAGTGGCGCACATGGGGGCGCTCGATGACGTGGGGCAGCTGGTCGGCCTGCTGCATGGCGATCTCGAAGTGCGCCTCCGCCTGCTCCGGCAGGCCGGCGGTGGCGGCGGCGATGGCGGCGCTGGTCTGCACCAGGCGCCCGTCGTACGCACGCGTCACCGTTCCCGTGGCCAGGGCCTCCACGACCAGCGGGTAGAGGACGCGCGCTCTCGCGGCGTCGCCCGTGGCGCCCATGCCCTCCGCGGCGAGGATGGCCAGGTGCCAGGCCCCATAGGTGTTGAGAGAGCCCGGCGTGGGCAGGGTGTCGCGCTCGCCGTCGAGGAGCGCGCATGCCTGAGCGTGGTCACCGGAATAGGCGCGGAGGATGACGAGGAATCCCTGGTGGGTGCCGTACCACCACCCCCGCCGGGCGCGTCGCACCGCGGCCTCGATCTGGTCGCGGGCGAATGTCCATTCCCCGCGCCAGAAGTGGACCAGTGCGCGCTGCACGCCGACCGCATCCGGTCGTGAGTCACCGGCCGCTCCGAGCGTGGAGAGCTCGTCGAGGAGGTCGAGATCCCCGACCTGGGCGGCGGAGCAGAGGAACCGGTTGCGCTGGGCGAGGATGCGCACGGCCCAGTCGCCCAGGTTGGCGGCGAGGCTCTCGAACTCCTCTCGGAGCGCGTTCGCCTCGGCGAACCGCCCCAGCCCGGCGCACGCCGTGGCGGCGAGGCCGAGAACCTGGGTCATCTGCAGGGGGTGGCCGGCCTCGCGCGAGGTCCGCGCCGCGCGCCGGGCCGCCTCGGCGGCCTCGGGAAGGTGCATCGAGGTCATGTGATAGTTGACCTCCGCGGGCAGGACCTCGCTGAGGAGGTTCACGTCGCCGAGCGGCTCGGCGAAGCGCATCGCCTCGTCGATGTGGGTCCGGGACTCGCCGAACCTCCCCGTCGAGCAGAGGCCGAAGCCCAGCATTGCCATCAGACCCGCCCGGTCCGGACACGGGGTCTCGCCGATGGCGCGGAGACCCCGCTCGAGCACACGGACCATATCGTCGTACCGGGACGCCAGCGACAGCTGATAGGCGAACCAGTAGCCGAGGCGCGGCAGCGCCTCCCGGTCACCCAGCTCCTCCAGAGCCAGCAGCGCCTCGTCCCAGGTGGCGATCTGCTCCTTCCACCGGCGCAGCGCACGCTGCGCATATCCCAGCTTGACGAGCAGGTGGGCCCGGGATCTCCGGTCCTCCGGAGGCAGGACGGAGAGCGCGGCCTCGTAGTCGCGCAGCGCCTCCTCGAAGGCGGCGGTGGCCTGGGCGCCGTCGCCCGCCATGGTCAGGTACCGGGCGGTCCGCGCCGGGTCCGCGGCCGATCCCGCGGCGAGCAGGTGATGGGCGATGTCCGGGACGTGGCGGTCGAGATCGCCCGCATGGACCATCTCGAGCGCGCCGGCGACGGCGAGGTGGTGACGCGCACGCCGGGCGGGTGAGATGGAGCCCAGCAGGGTCTGCCGGATGAGCTCGTGCGCGAAGACGTAGTCGGTGTGCCTGGCCGACGCCTGACTGCGGATCACCCGCGCCAGCTCGGCCTCGTCGAGGGCGTCGAGCAGCTCGTCGCCGTCGGTCCCGTCGATCGAGAGCAGCAGCTCGATGCTGAACTGCCGCCCGATGACTGCGGCCACGGTCAGCAGCCTGCGGGTCCGCTCGCTGAGCCGGGCGAGACGCTGGCCGGTGACCAGGCGCACGTTGCCGGGGACGTCCTCTCTCTCGCTGCCCAGCCGGGCGGTGAGCCTCCCGTTGTCGTTGATCAGCGACCCGCGCTCCACCAGGTGAAGGAAGACCTCCTCCACGAAGAAGGCATTCCCCTCGGTGTGCGAGAAGATGTGGAGCGCCACCTCGGTCGGGGTGGAGGATCCGCTGAGCGCCTGCAGCATGGCCGCCACCTCGGACTGGGTGTGAGGCACGAGGTTGAGGAGGGTGGCCTGCCGGCACCGGACCAGCTCGGAGAGGACCAGCGCGAGGGTGGGCGAGACGTCGGCGGGGCTGTCCCGGTAGGTGCAGACGATCATCACCGGCGCGGTGCACGCACGGTTGGCCAGGCGCTTGAGCAGGCGAACCGTCCCCTCGTCCGACCAGTGGAGATCCTCGAGGACGATCAGCAGGGGCTTTCTCCGGGCGACCCGTGTCAGGTACTCACCGACGCTGTCGAAGGTGTGGCGGCGCTGCTCGTCCGGTGGCAGCTCCATCGCCGGGGGGATGTCCGGGAGCAGCCGGCGAAGCCTGGGGAGCAGCAGGGCCAGCTCCGGCGCCTCGTCACCCAGCTCCCTGCTCAGCTCGCCATGCGGGGCGGCGCCGATCGCCGCCTCGAGGATCTCGAGCCATGGTCGGTAGGGCAGATCACCCTCTCGCTCGTCGCAGTTGCCGACGAGCACCCGGAAGCGGCGCTGCGCCTCGGCCGCGATCTGCTCGACGAGCCGCGTCTTGCCCACCC
The DNA here is from genome assembly GCA_028287625.1 of Chloroflexota bacterium. GTDB lineage: Bacteria > Chloroflexota > Dormibacteria > Aeolococcales > Aeolococcaceae > CF-96. The sequence continues at coordinate 5,222 of JAQBPH010000222.1, forward strand.
CGGGCTCGCCCCCGATCATCGCCAGGCCGCCACGTCCGCTCAGCGTCCTGGCCATCAGGTCCCGCAGGATGGCGCGCTCCGGGTCACGACCGATGAAGGGTGTCCGCTCCCCGCGAGCCACGCTTCCACGTCTCGCCGTGGAGCGGTCGACCCGGTGGAGGCGCCAGCGCTCGGGAAAGCCACGGAGCTTGACCGATCCCTGATCGGTGAACTCCAGATCCGCGGCGGGTCCACAGAGCTGGCGGACCACGTCGGACACCAGCACCTCGCCGCCCTTGGCCCGGCTCGCGATGCGTGCCGCGGCGTTGATCGCCGCCCCGTACATCTCTCCGTCCTCGGCGCAGGCCAGCCCGGTGTGGATGCCGATGCGCACCCTAAGCGGCTCATGGGGGTGCCCGTAGCCGCAGCGCTGCAGGGCGTCCTGGAGGGCGAGCGCACCGGACAGCGCCTTTCGGGGGGACGAGAAGGTGACCATGAGCCCGTCCCCGGTGGACTTCACGGCGCGTCCGCCGGCGGCCTTCACCTGCTCGCGCATCAGGTTCTGGCAGGCCACCAGGATGGCGCGAGCCTCGGCGTCGCCGCGTCTGGCGTGGAGTGCCGTGGAGCCCTCCACGTCGGTGAACATGATGGTCACGGGACCGTCGGCTACCCGTTTGGACACCTGTCGACCCCCACGATGTGCGGAGTGGAAGGGGACGTCGGAACCTCGATGCGGCGGGCGCCGCCGCTCATGCACTCACCTCGCCGCCGCCGCGGCCACGATGTGCCGCAGGTTGTCCGAGGCGAAGAACTCCCGGATGGGCACGGTGCCCTGGTGGGCGCCGAAGAAGCGGTCGATCTGCGGCTGGTCTCCCTCGAGCGCCCGGAACAGCTGCTGCATCTCGGCCGTCGGCGGCTCCAGGGCGGCGAGCTGACAGGTCAGCTCGTACCTTGGCATGGCCAGCCGGTCGCGCTCGCGCTCGTACTCCGCCAGCGCCTCGGTGAGGTCCCGCCGGCCGCAGAATCCGGCATCGAGCGCCTTGACCAGGAGCCCGGCGTCCCGGAACGCGTCCATGATCCCGTAGGCGGTGTTGGGATCCTTGTGGTGTCCGGCGTCGCCGACCAGCGCCCACCCCGGCCCGTGGGGCCGGCGGAAGAGGTTGGGAAGGTCCGCCGTGCCCCGGATGAGGTCCTCGCGCCTCCCTCCACGCAGGCGCTCGGCGAGGTGGGGAAGCTGCGCCAGAGTCGCCAGGTAGTTGCCCTCGACGTCGGCTCGGAAACGGTGGAACTCGCGATGCGGCCAGGCGACGTAGACGACGGTCAGGCTCTCGTTGGTCGGGAAGCAGACGCCCAGGCGCCCGTCGGCGTGGTGCAGCTCGAGTCCGGCGGCGGGGACGCCGCTCCAGTAGCTGTAGTAGGCGCAGGTCAGCGGTGACGTCGCGTGGTGAATGTCGGGACGCACCGTCCGCGCCACCAGCGAGTGCAGGCCGTCGGCGCCGACCACCACCTGGCACCTGTCCGAGATCAGCGAGCCGAACGCGCCGCGTCCACGGATCCCCACGATCCGATCACCGTCGGTGAGGAGGTCCTGGACGGCGAAGCCCTCCCTCACCTCGACCCCGGCCGCGATCGCACCGTCGAGCAGGACCCGGTCGAGGACCGTCCTCCGCGGAGCGTAGGACGCGGTGATGCCGTCGATCGCGGGCGACGAGCCGGTGAGGGTCAGGTCCTCGAACGCGAGGGTGGTGTGGGAGACCGGCGGGCAGCCCGTGGCGACGACCTGGTCGAGCATTCCCCAGCGGGCGAGGCACGCGACGCCCGGCGGGTGGATGAAGTGAGTCGAGAGCGTGTCCCTTGGCAGGACGGCACGATCCACCAGGAGCACCCGGTGGCCGCGGTGGGCGAGGAGCATAGCCGTCGGCGAGCCGGCGCAGCGCGAGCCGATGACGATGGCGTCATACATCAGGTGGTGCCGGCACGGGCGCAGGCGCAAACTCCGGCCGCAGGGACACCCGCCCCTGGTCCATCTCGTCCTCGACGGCACTGTCGATCCGGTCCCAGGTGGCCGGATCCCGGATCCCGTCTCGCCCGAGGGTCGTCTTCATCATCACCCGTCTCTCAGTGGCCATCGGCGGATCAGCGCCAGTCCCGACGCGACGTGCGACCGGCTGGACCCGTGGTGAACGACCAGCCGGCCAGCGGGCCGCCCCGCTGCAGCATTGCCGTTCCTCTGTCGTGTGGCGTCGACGGCGCGCATCATGGGCGCGGCGGACAATCGTGCACCACGTCGATTGACACACCGGATGTGTGGACTGTTACCAGTCCACGCGGTCAGCCGCCGGCGCGATCCCTGCCGCCCGGAGCCTGAGGCTCGCCGGGCTGGCCGGCCTGCTCGGTGCGCTGGGCGAGCGCCGCCCAGAAGCCGGCGCGCGCCGAGCGGCGGAGCTCGGGGCGCTCGCGGAGCTCGCCGAGAGCGCGAACCGCCGCCCGGATGAGCTCGGAGTCGATCTCGGCGGGCAGCTCCCAGGGGCGCAGACCGTGCAGGCTGCGCAGCTGCTCCGGGGTGGCACGGGCCAGCCAGGCGGTGCCGAAGTCGACGCCGACCTGCATGGCGAACTGTTCGGTGGAGGGCGCCTCACCGACGATCTCGTCGCCTCGCGGGGTGGTGGCCACCCGGGTGAGGTGCGGGCTCCAGAACTCGGCGGGGAGGACCAGGTGCTCGTCCGACTCCCAGATCAGGGTGTGCGCCTGGTTGTTCCCGGGCACGCCCACCAGCACCGCCCGCACCCCCAGGTCCTGCGCCTGGGTCATGCCCTCGCGGATGTCGTCGTCGCCGGTGACCAGGAAGGCGGTCACCATGCCACGGGCCTGGGCGAGGGTCATGAGGTCGCGCACCATCAGCGAGTCGACGCCCTTCTGGCGGCCCTGGACCATGCGTCCCAGGCGCACCTTGACGCTGCCCAGCACGGCCAGCTGGCGGTGGTGCTCGGTGGGGATGCCGCCGGAGGCCGCGTCGTACCAGTAGGAGCGGAGCAGCGGCAGCCCGCAGTGGCCGGTGAGAAGCCCGGCGAGCGAGGCGGCCATCCCCTCGTAGTCGCAGTCCATCTGCGGTCGCAGGCTGGTGCCGAGGCAGAGCTCGCCCGCGGCGGCGAGCACATAGCCGAGGTCCACGAAGATGGCGCAGCGATCCACGCGCGCAGGGTAGGCGTCGAGGGCCTCAGCCCGCCAGCGACGTCCCCCTCGTCGACGCAGATCCCGGAGGAAACCCGCGGGCTCGTCCGTTCACCTGTAGAGTCGACAGAGGTCGCGGGGGGACGTGGGATGAGGGTGGTGTCCGACCAGGCGGAGGAGGATGCCTCCGCCCCCCCGGCGTCGACGGTCCCCCGGCGGCACTCCGAGCGCTGGTGCCCGTGGTGTCGCGCCGTTCACGGTTTCGGGTACTGTGCCCACGCGTCGTGGCTCACCCGGGAGGCGCTGGCGCGACGCGGGGCGCACTTCAACTGGAGATAGGCGGGTGACCTGCACGAGGGCCACGAGTCGGCGATCCACATGATCAGCGGCGACGCCGTGGTGTGGTCGGGGGAGGGGCTGAGCCGGCGCCTCGAGGCCCACGCCGGTGACTTCGTGTACATACCGGCCGGAACTCCGCACCTCCCGGTCAACGCCAGCGACGCCGAGCCCTGCGTCGCGCTGGTGGCGCGCACCGACCCCGACGAGCAGGAGAGCGTCGTGCTGCTCCCCGAGCTCGACGCGCTGCCCCACCTGCGGTAGGCGCGCTGCACACGGTCTGCGTCTTCTGCGGCTCCTATGCGGGCGACCGCCCCGAGTACCGGCAGGCCGCCGTCGACCTCGGCGAGGCGCTGGTCGCCCGGGGCGCGCGGCTGGTCTACGGGGGCGGCCGCATCGGTCTCATGGGGGTGATCGCCGACGCGGTGCTCGCCGCCGGCGGCGAGGTCACCGGGATCATCCCGGCCCATCTCAGCTCGCGCGAGGTGGCCCACTCCGGGCTCACCGACCTGCGCGTGGTGGGATCGATGCACGAGCGCAAGCAGCTGATGTTCGACCTCTCCGATGCCTTCGTCGCCCTCCCCGGCGGCCTGGGCACGCTCGAGGAGCTGCTCGAGATCACCACCTGGGCGCAGCTCGGCCTGCACCGCAAGCCCATCGGGGTCCTCGACGTGCTGGGCTACTTCGACGGCCTCGTCGCCCTGCTCGACCACGCCGTCCTCAGCGGCTTCCTCACCCCGCACAACCGCGGGCTGGTCCTCCTCGACCTCGACCCCGACGCCCTGCTCGACCGGCTCGAGGCGCACCTCGCCCCCTCGCCGCCGCTCGACCCCGGGCTCACCTGAGGCCTGGCGCCGGCGCGCCCACCGGTCGAGGCGGCTCATCCCCCGAGCAGCGCGGGCAGGCCCGCGAGGCTGTCGAGCACCGCGTCGGCCCCGGCCGCCTCGGGCCGATCGCCGCCCGCCTTGCCGGTGCGCACCAGGGCCACCCGGGTGCCGGCGGCGCGCGCCCCGGCGAGGTCGGAGACGACGTCGTCACCGACCACGAGCGCCGACTCGGGAGCCACCGCCAGCGCGGCCAGGGCGATGCCCACAAAATCGGCCGAGGGCTTGCCCAGCACCCGGGCCTCGACCTCGGCGGCGTGCTCGAGCAGCCGCACCCAGCCCCCGGTGTCCAGGTGCTCCCCGTCGTCGCGGCGCACCCGCCGGCCCATCTGCGTGGCCACCAGCGCGGCGCCGCCGCGCAGCGCCCGGAAGGCGGCGTCGAGCTCGGCGTAGCCGGCGCCGTACGAGGGGTCGGCGACGAGCACGTGGGTGGGGGCCTCGTCCGCCCCGGCGAGCCGCGGCCGGAGCAGCGCGCGCACCGACTCCGAGGCCACCGCCAGCACCCGGCAGCCGGGGATGCGGGCGAACAGCTCGGCGGCGACCACCAGCGGGGTGAGCACCTCCTCCTCGGCGGCGTCCACGCCGATGCCGGCGAGCCGGGCCACCAGCTCCGCCGGGG
>JAQBPH010000229.1:0-3002 GCA_028287625.1 Chloroflexota bacterium
GCGGAGACCAGGTCGACGAGACCGTCATCCGCGGCCGAAGCCGCCAGCGGGCCGCCGGCGGACCCCAGCGCGGATCAGACCAGGGCACCGCGCACGGGCGCGGTGAGCGGCACGTGGCCGCTCTCGCCGAGTCGGGACGCTCCGAGCATCTCGGCAAGTCGCAGGAGCACGGTGAAGCGGACGCCGGCGTACCCGGTGACGGCGAGGCTGTGCCGCAGGTGGAGATCGGCGTGGTGAGTGGGCGCCAACACGGTGACGGGAGCGAGCGGGCCGCCCGTCTGCACGGAGCGGATACGCTCGCGTAGCCAGCCCGTGGCGGTGTGGCCGGGAGGGACACGAATGGCCGCTGGGGTCATCACGCGGGCGAATTGTGTGCTAGCCACCCGGCCCCTCGCTTCGCCAGAGGATGGACCTACAGGTTGTTCAACCCCTTCATCCCGAGCCCCTCATCCCGTTCACTACGACGAACAAGAGGGATCCATCAACAGCTAGGGTGGTTCCCTTTCTGACCATCGAGGTGGGTCCCCTTCCGCTTGACGTTCACACTAGGTGGACCGCGGCCGAAGTTCGTGACCCATCAGGCGGCCAGAGGGTCGCCGGTGTAGGTCCAGCGGTAGGGATGGGCGTGGAGGCGGTTGTAGGTGGCGATGAAGGCGTAGAGCTGGGCCTCCAGGTGGGCGAGGGAGTGGAAGTCGCCGTGCCGCAGCAGCCGACGGACCAAGGTCCGGAACCACATCTCGATCTGATTGAGCCAACTCGCATAGAAGGGGAGGAAATGGAGCTGCAGGCGGCCGGGGTGGGCAGCCTGCCAGGTAGCCACGGCGGGACCGCGATGGGTGTTGAGGTTGTCCACCACCGCATGGATCACCTGGCCAGCAGGAACGTGGGCATGGAGCCGATCGAGGAAGCTGGTGAACACCACGGCCGGTCGTCGGGGGGTCACCAGGCCGAGGACCTTGCCAGTGTGGACCTCCAAGCCTGCAGTGAGGCAGCAGGTGCCGTGGCGGCGGTATTCCGCTTCCCGCTTGCTGAGTTCGCCCGGGCGACGCATCGGCAGCTCGGGGTGACGACGCTGGAGCGCCTGGATCGAGGTTTTCTCATCGATGCTCCAGACCGGCCCGTCGGTGGGCGGATCGAGGTAGAGGTCGATGATGGGCCGCATCTTGACGTCGAAGTTGGGATCGGTGCGGCGCTTCCAGTAGTCGCAGCGGTGCGGCTTGAGGGAGGCGAGGTGGAGGATGCGCTGCACGCTGCGGGCGCTGATCGCGCCAACGCGGCCGCTGTCCTGCAGCGCCTCGGCGAGCAGGCTGCCACTCCAGTTGGTATAGCCGGCCAGCCCTGACTGCTTGGGCGGCGTGCAGGCCACGGCGATCACCGTGCACCGTTTGGACGCGGTGATCCGGCGTGGACGCCCGGGTCGGGCTGCATCGCGGAGCCCGAGGATGCGCTGTGCAGCCATGCGGGACGACCACTTGCGGACCGTCCGGGGGCAGCAGCCGAGCCGACGGGCGGTGGCTCGCACCGAGATTCCCGCAGCGCGAGCGAGGACAATCCGGGCGCGGAAGGCGAGGCGCTGGGTGCTGGTGGGGAGACGAACGGCGCGCAGAAGCGTGCGCCGCTCCTCGTCGGAGATCACGAGCGGGGTGGGATGCATGCTGAGGCGGCTCGAGAGGGTGGATACTTGCCCCATCGAACGTACGTTCAGCCCGGAGGGTTCCTGATGCGCATTCCGGAGAGCACCAAGGGCTCGCTGGAGCAGAAGCTGGCAACCCGTCGTCACGAGCGCTGGCCGCAGCTCCACGAGGTCAGGGTCCGGTATCGAGGGCCGTTGGCCTACGTCGATGGCGTCCTGGCGGACGGTGAGGTTCTCCCCCTCTGCCGCCTTCGGTACGGCGGCTACGCCAGCTCCTTCGGTTTCGCCATCTACCTGGCCAGCAAGGATGGCTACGAGGACACCACCCTGCCCAACGGGGCCTTCGAGGCCACCCCGCAGGAGGCCCTCGACTGCGCCTGTGGCCTGTACCTCAGCGACCCCTCCGCCTGGGTCACGAATTAACGCCGCGGTCCACTAGAGGTCGTCGGCAACCTCCGCACCGAGATCCTCGACGGCCTCCTCCCAGATGTCAATGAAAGATGAGCGAGCATCGCCCAACTCATCCACAGTTGGGGCGGTCGGAAACAGGAACATGCGCAAGGCATCGAATTTCCTCGTCGTCAGCAGGCCTTCGATCGCTTGGGGAGTCGGAACAACTCTCGCGACGGCGATAGCAGGAAGCGCACGGCGAACCGCCAGCGCGTATTCGACAGCCTGTGTCATGAGACCTTGTTCGGCGAACTCGGCCAGTCGTTCCAAGGTCCACTCGGTCGTGTCACGGTAGAACTGTAAAGTGTACCAGTCCGGTGGGTGAGGACGGTTCTGGAAGAGGTATGCGTGGAGTACTGCCCGTCCATAAGCGGCGAACGCAGCCGACCATTCTTGTCGTGCGCAGTACAGGTCGCCGCTCACTCGCTGAAGGCTGGCGATCAACTCTTCGTCCTGGAATTGCCATTTGATGTTGAGCGCGGCTGCGAGGTTCCAATTTTCCAGGCCCTTCTGCTCCTGGCGACCTTGGTGCCAAAACTCTGCTAGTTCGAGATGGACCCACGCCAGCCCCCACTGATCCCCGTCGGTGGAGAGGAGCGTGGCCGCCTGCCGGTAGAGGTTATCGGCCTCTGCATCGAACTCCGCGCGCTCTTGCGCAGAAACAGCGTCACGATAGCGGCAGGCGCGGGCACAGAAGATGTCGGTCAGCGCCCGACAGTGACGCTGGTCTTCCTCCTTGAGAGTTGACGGGGGACCGGAGATCCCACAAGCCACCCGTAGCCTTCTCAGGGCCGCCGCCACGCGCGACCAGTCGGCCGTACCCTGCATCGAGGATCCGGGCGGGTGGGAGACGAGCACTTCGCTGAGCTCATTGAGCCACTCGACGTCGACTTGGCTGCTCGCCCAATCGTCCAGCAGA